>SOJT01000156.1 GCA_004376485.1 Candidatus Aerophobota bacterium
ATGAGTTTTCCTTCACGAATGAGAAAAACCATACCGCAAGCCTGTCCTTCTTCAGAGACGATCCCTATTAAATCCTTATCCTGTCCGGGAAAAGAAGAAACTTTCTGGGTCTGGCCAATCCTCTCAATTGCCTCTATACAATCTCGGAGTTTTGCTGCTCTCTCGAATCGTTCTTTCCGGGAAGCTTCTTCCATATCCTGTTTAAGCTGAAAAAGAAGTTTTTTATGATGCCCCTGAAGAAAAAGGGATATCCCTTTGACTAAAGATAGGTAATCTTTCCTGCTAATCTTATCCACACAGGGAGCCGTGCACTCCTTTATATGATAATTAATACAGGGTCTGATTTTGGGCCTGAGTTTTCCCTTACACCGACGCAGAGGGAAAAGCCGATGAATTAAGCGAAGAGCCCTTCTGGCCGCTTTTACATTGGTGTAGGGACCAAAATACTCGGCCCCATCGGCCTTGGGATTTCGGGTGAGGAAAACCTTGGGAAAATTCTCATTAGTAGTGACTTTAATGTAAGGATAGGACTTATCATCTCTGAGACGGATGTTATACCGGGGACGATACCGCTTTATTAAATTATACTCCAGGAGGTAGGCCTCGGTTTCAGAATCGGTAACTATTGACTCCAGATCCGCAAGCTGCGAAAGGAGTGATTCGGTACGAGGGGAAAAGGATACTTCCCCAAAATATGAACGCACCCGCTTTTTTAAGGAGAGAGCTTTTCCTACGTAAAGAACTCTCCCTTTTTTATCCTTGAAAATGTATACCCCGGGCTTATCAGGAAGATGATCCAATTTATCTTTTGGACTCATAATTATCCCAAAGCCTTAAGATATTTCTCAATTCTCTCTAGTGACCAAGAAACCCTTCTAAAGTCAAACTCCAGCAAATTTAGTTTAATTCGCTCCTCCAGCTCTTCCACCAGTATTCCCTTACCCTGGATAACCTTCTTGCCCCAGTAAACCTCACCTGAGGAGCAGCTGGGAGAGCGGGCAATAGTCACCAATAAAAGCTCAGCATTGGTACCTTCCAATTTTCTTATTCCTTCCTTTATTTTCTCCGCTAAGTTAGAACAATGTTCTCTAAAACCCTCCAGTTTTTCCCACGCATCCTTTGGCTTCTTTTCCCTCTCTCCTATGAAGGAAAATTCTGGACAGGGAAGCTGCTCCAGCCACACCGGATAACGGGAAAGGATCCCTAAGAGTTTCTGGGTAATCCGGGGAGTATAGACTCTGCCAGCTCTAATTTTCTGGTTGAGAAGACAGTGAGAGAGAAGGAGAGTTAGCTCCTTAGACATTATCTACTCCGTCAAGAAAGGTTAGGATGGTATCTCCATATTTTTTCTGTTTCCTCAGGGTCAGGTTCTTACGGGCGAACTTCACTTTCTCCTTCGGGGAATGCTGGACAATAACGATCTCTCCCTGAATTTCCATTTTTTCAATTATATTCAGAGTTTGATTTTGCATCTCCTTGTAGTAAGGAGGAGCGATAAAGATAATGTCAAATGTTTCCTTTTCTAGGAGCTCCTCAAGAACTACTAATACATTCTTTGGATAGATTCTGAAATGAGAAAAAACACCCAGGCCGCTGAGATTCTCCTTTATTACCGTAACACAACGGGGATTCTTTTCCAGGAAAATAGCTTCTCCGGCTCCCCTGCTAAGGGCTTCGATCCCTACTGCTCCTGATCCGGCGTAAAGGTCGAGAAAACGGGTTCCTTTTATTTTCTCCCCTATCACATCGAAGAGAGATTTTCTCACCCGGGAAAGAAGAGGACGAGTAAGGCTAGCCGGAGGGGTCTTTATCTTTCGCCCCTTAAGCTCGCCTCCCGTAATTCTCATTAACATGTTTCTGAGCTTTTGGAGAAGGCACTTCTCTTATTAAGGGACGGTTCCAAGAGAGAATAGAAGTGAGATTGGAAGATAGGTATCCTTTTGAATACTTCCGAGAAAGACTTAACCATAGACCTCTTTACCTCGTCCATTTTTACCTGGAAGGAGAGAAATTTAGCCAGAGAGGTAACCTTTGCCTGGCCGAGCCCACAGGGATCAATAAGAGAAAAATAATCGAGGTCTACATCCACATTCAAAGCTAATCCGTGGTAGGTAACCCACTTTTTCACTCCTATCCCGATGCTGGCGACTTTATGGTCATTTACCCATACTCCGCTGTGTCCTTCTCTTCGCTGCCCCTTGATACCTAGCCCTGCCAAAAGTTTAATAATTACTTCCTCCAGGTTCCTGAGATACTGGTGGATATCCCTTTCCTTGCCTAACAAACGAAGTATGGGGTAAGCAACGAGTTGTCCAGGACCATGGAAAGTTGCTCTGCCCCCTCTATCTACCTGGAAGAACTGAATGCTTTTCCGTGAAAGACCTTGAGAAGAAATCAGGATATCTTCTTCCTCTCCCCTCCTTCCCAGGGTGATCACTGCAGGATGCTCTACTAAAATCAAAGTGTCCCCGGAAGTTCCGGATATTACTTCCTGCACCAGTTTTTTTTGAATAGCCCAAACCTCTCCATAATCCTTTCGCCCTAAATCAAGCAAAGTTAACTTCCTCATATTTAAAATGCCTCACCTATTCCGAAGTAAAATTTTCCCTCTCCAGTTTCTTTTATCCCCCAGTCAAGCTGCAGGGGCCCGATGGGGGTAATGATTCTCATTCCAAGTCCCCAACCTGTCCTGCACTCAGGCATCCCGGAATCTTCGTCCCAAATCTGAGCACCATCTACAAAGATGACCCCACTCATATTTTTACTTAAGGGAAGCCTGAGTTCCAGAGTGCCAAGAAGCATCTTATTTCCGTTAAACTCGTTTAGATCATATCCCCGAAGAGTCTGCTGGCCTCCTACATAGAATTTCTCATAAGCGGGGAGTCTTTCCCCTAACCTGCCCCTGAGCCTGAGGGCAAGAATAGGAGACATCCAGAACTCATCCTTACGCCAATATTCTCTCAGCTCAGCCTTATACTTGGTAAAATTAAGATCGCCCTTCAACAGGGGACCCCCGTTCGTCTCCATGGAAAGATACGAGTAAGACCCCTTATAGGCATTGAAAGTTTCGTCCCTTACCCGGGTATCTCGATCAAGAGTTAACTCCAGGCTGCGTCGTGTCTTCCATCCTTCCTCAAGGCCCTCCGGCAGGGGCTTCTCATCTACCTGGCTGATATGAATTCTCTCGCTGCGCAGGGCAAGGAAACATCGAGCGTACTTCTGAAAAGGCCATCCCCATTCTATCTTTCCCCCGTTCCTTCTTTTTTCATAATTTTCTCTGTCATAGTATCTATGTTCTTTATTGTAAAGAGAAAGATCCAGACTAAGATCTTTATTTTGCATCCACCTATCCAGGAAACTAATATCATAATCACTTTTATTCTTGGCGAACTCCCAATTCAGAGATATTCTTTTGCCTTCACCCCAGAGATTATCTCTATAGATTTGAACCGTTCCTCCCCATCCAGAACTCTGACCATACCCAGCACCAAAAAGAAGCCTGCCCGTTCTCTCACCCTCCTCCACCTGGATCACAAGATCCATAACCTCCCTTGAGGAGGTAGGAAGAGGATCGATGCTTACTTTCTCAAAAAAGCCCAGATTATAAATTCTGCGCCAACTTTCCCTTATTTTTTCCACGTCAAAAACCTCTCCTTCTTTAAGGAGAAGACTGTGTTCAAACACTCGCTCTTTAGATCTTTGGTTTCCCTCAATACTGATCTTTCCTACTTTTACCTGAGGTCCTTCTCGGATGAGAAGAGAGATGGTCAGGCGGCCCTTTTTCTTGTCGAACTCCAAATCTCGGTCCATGTGAAGGTAAAGGTACCCCGCCTTCCCGTATTTGGTCTCCAGCCGTCCAATACTCTCCTCAAGAAATTCGGGAACAAAGACCTCTCCTACTCCTGGTTTTAGTATCTTCAGAATCTGAAGGGAGCTGAGGTGCTCATTTCCTTCAACATTCACCTGGGAAACAAAGATCCTATTTCCCTCCTCTATTTCCAGGGTAATGTTAACTCGTTTTCCTCTTCTCTCAAAAAATTCAATCTGGGGCTCTTTGAAACTTGCAAAATAATATCCACGTCTTTGATACCTATCAATAACTCTCTTAATTCCTTCTCGTAGTTTTCCCTCATCAAAATATTGTCCAGGTTTTACCTTTAAAAGAGAGAGGATTCTTTCACTGAACAGGTGAAAATTACCCTCAATCCTCACTTCGGCTATCTTCACTCTCTCTTTTTTCTCGATGAGGATAAGAATCTTGCACTCATTTTCTTTTAAACTGGCTTGAGAGACCTCAACCTGGCTAGAGAAAAATCCCTCTCTGTGATAGAAATCCAGAATTCTATTTCGTGTCTCTTGAATGCTCTTAAAGTTCAGGACCTGTCCTTCTTCAAGGGTAACTAGTTTTCTCACTTTTTCTACTTCTCTTTCTTCAATCCCCTCCAGTTCAATTTGCATAATCTGGGGATTTTCTCTAACGCGAAAGATAAGCTTTAACCCATCCTCTCCCTCTTCTTTTAGTGCCTCCACTTCCCGAAAATAACCCATATCATAGATAGCCTGCATGTCTTGCTTTATCATCTTTTCCGAGAAAGGCTCTCCTACCCTGCTTTGGATAGTATTTTCGATCTCACCGCTCTTAATATGCTCATTTCCCTGAATTTGAATTTGGCTGATGATAAGAGAAGAAGCAAAGACACTTACTTCTAAGAACAGAAAAAAAAGAAATAATAAGGCTAAGCCTAATCTTATGGTGGGCCTAATGAAAAACCCCTCCTTTTTTAAGTGGAGGGGACCTTTTTCCTTGCTGCATTTCATTTATTCATCCATACCTCAGGAGAAATTAAGACTCTTTATTTCGCTTTCTTTTTTTCTTGGAGAAAACTAACTTTCCGTCCTTTATGGATGCTACCACTTTATCTCCCGCTTTAAACTTGCCCTGCAGGATATCCTCGGAAAGAGCATTTTCAATTAATCTCTGAATGGCACGTCTTAGGGGCCTGGCGCCGAAATCAGGATCGTATCCCTCCTGGGCAATCAAATCCTTTGCCTCTTCAGTTACCTCAAGTTCTATCTCCTTCTCCTCTATCAGCTTCTCCATCTCATCTAGCATCAGCCCCACAATCTTTTTTATATTCTCCCTACTCAAAGCATGGAAAACGATTACTTCATCCAGCCTGTTCAAGAATTCAGGGCGAAATTGGTGTTTCAGCTCAGAAAGAACACGGTTTTTCATCTCCTCATACGGCATAGATCCTCCTTTTCCTGCCTGGAACCCCACGCTGGCTCCGCTGGCGATCTGCTCAGCTCCCAGATTAGAGGTCATAATCAAAACTGCATTTCGAAAATCTACTGTATGACCAAGATTATCAGCTAACCTTCCGTCTTCCATAATCTGTAGAAGAATGTTAAAAACATCAGGGTGAGCCTTTTCAATCTCATCCAGCAGAATGACGGAGTAAGGACGTCTTCTTACCTTCTCCGTCAACTCTCCACCTTCCTCGTACCCTACATATCCTGGAGGAGCTCCTGTAAGGCGAGACACGGTAAATTTCTCCATATATTCGGACATATCCAACCTTATCATAGCATCCTCATCGCCGAAGAGAAACTCTGCTAAGCTCCTGGCCAGTTCTGTCTTTCCCACGCCGGTGGGACCCATAAACATAAAAACTCCTATGGGCCGCTTAATATTTTTAATCCCTGCCTGGGCTCGGCGAATGGACTGGGAGAGGGCTTTTACCGCTTCATCCTGTCCCACCATTCTTTCGTGTAAAGCCTCTTCCATTCTGAGGAGTCGCTTGGATTCAGTCTCCGTCAAATCACGAAGGGGAACATTGGTCCAGCTAGAGACAATATAGGCTACATCTTTCTCGGTTACCTCCTGCTTTTCCCCTTTTTTACTCATGTCAGCTTGCCATTGGGCCCTTTTCTCCGCCAGGACCTGCTTCAATCTTTTTTCTTTATCCCGAAAGCTGGCTGCTTTCTCAAACTCCTGACCCTTAACTGCCGCTTCTTTCTCTTTACTCACCTGCTCCAGCTCTTCTTCCATGTTCTTAAGGGCATCGGGACGAGCGCTGCTTCGTAATCTCACCCTGGCCGCTCCTTCATCCATCACATCAATGGCTTTATCGGGAAGAAATCTTCCCTGAATATACCGATAGGAAAGCCTGACTGCAGCTACCACAGCTTCGTCGGTGATCCTTACCCGGTGAAAGGCCTCGTACCTGTCTCTTAAACCCTTTAATATCTCTACGGTCTCTTTCACCGTGGGTTCATTGACCATCACCGGCTGAAATCTTCTCTCCAGAGCTTCATCTCGCTCAATGTATTTTCTGTACTCATTCAGAGTAGTTGCCCCGATACACTGCAGCTCTCCCCTTGACAGGGCCGGCTTAAGGATATTTGATGCGTCTATAGCACCTTCGGCTGCTCCTGCTCCCACCAAGGTATGTATCTCGTCTACAAAAAGAATAATATTCCTAGCTTTTCTGATCTCACTCAATATTCTCTCCATCCTCTTTTCGAACTCTCCTCGATATTTAGTTCCAGCAACTACTCCTCCTAACTCAATGGTAATCAGTCTTTTATTCAGCAGAGGTTCGGGAGCTGTTCCATCTACAATTTTCTGGGCTAGTCCCTCAGCAATGGCAGTTTTTCCCACCCCTGCTTCTCCTATGAGAACGGGGTTATTCTTAGTCCGACGGGAGAGGATCTGAATTACCCTCTCAATCTCTTTCTGTCTTCCTATTACCGGATCAAGTTCACTATTTCTGGCCGATTGGGTCAGATCCCGACCAAATCTATCCAGCGTAGGGGTAGTAGTGGAAGCAACCGGGCTAGGAGAAATAGCCTTGGGCCCTCCCCCTAAGAGGTTAATCGCCTGTTGTCTTACCTTCTCCAAATCTGCCCCTAGAGTGGTAAGAATCTGGGCAGCCACACCTTCTTCTTCTCGAATCAATCCTAATAGAATATGTTCCGTTCCAACATAGTTATGCCCCAAATTTTTGGCCTCTGTTACCGCTAGCTCCAAGACCTTCTTGGCTCTTGGGGTGAAAGGAATCTGACCGAGAAATAAACCTCCTCCGCCTCTGCCCACTGCTTTTTCCACTTCTTCGCGAACATGAGCCAGGTCTATTCCTAATTCTTGCAGGACTGTGGCTCCCACACCCTCTCCTTCTCGGATCAATCCCAACAGAATATGTTCCGTTCCTAGATAATCGTGGTCTAATCTCTTGGCCTCCTCTCTGGCCAAGAGAATTACCCTTCTTGCTCTCTCGGTAAACCTGTTGAACATCTTTTCCTCCTTCTTCACCAGCAACTATAGCAAAAATGTAGTTTTAGTCAAGAAT
>SOJT01000136.1 GCA_004376485.1 Candidatus Aerophobota bacterium
TTGGAAGATGGAGGGGATAAGGGAACTCCTCACCGAGTTCCTCAGTAAGAATCTCGCCATAGGGCTGTCAAGAGGTTTTTCTCTTTGGAAGAAGACTCACTCTTTATTCTGGGAATTGATGAAGCGGGTAGAGGCCCCGTAGTGGGCCCTCTAGTCATTTGCGGAGTGCTGCTGAGCAAATCGAAACTTGGCGAGCTTTTCAGAAGGGGAATAAAGGATTCAAAACTCCTGAGTCCATCTCGGCGCCAAACTCTTAAAGGGGAGATCGAGAGTCTGGCAGAGGGCGTAGAGATGGTTATTATTTCCCCCTCTGAGATAGATAACTGCAATATGGGTGATTTAGAACTTAAGGGCATGGCAAAGATAATCAATAGATTTCTTCCCGACCAGGTCTTTGTGGATGCTCCAACCTCCAGGCCCCTTTCGTATGAGAGAAAAATAAGATCCCTCCTTTTTTCTAAGTTAAGGGTGGAGCTGGTGGTAGAAAACCGTGCTGATAAGAATTATCCTATTGTGGGAGCAGCTTCCATTTTGGCTAAAGTGGAAAGGGATAGAAGAGTTCGTCTTTTAGAGAAAAAATATGGAACTCTGGGTTCTGGCTATCCTTCTGATCCAAGAACCATCGGTTTTTTAAGGAATTATTTTCGCCTCTATGGGGACTTCCCGACTGTAGTGAGGAGAAGATGGAGAACTATACAGAAATTAAAGGAAGAGAAACTGGTGAGAAAGGGAGGCAATAGAGATGATTATTAAAAGCCAGGGCAAGTGGGAAGAGGTACTAGAGAAATTTTTGAAAGAGCAGAGAAAAAGCTCCCTGGAAAATGAGTAAAGGGAAAATAGTCTTTCTGGTAATCCTCATGGTTGCTCTTTTTTTGCTCCTATCAGGCCGTGAGGAGAAAAAGAAGAGAGAACCTTCAGGAAAAGAAAAAGAGGAACCTTTGCTTTTGGAGGCGCAGGGAGTAAACCTGGTGGGATGGGACGAGGAGGGAAGGAAAAGCTGGGAGCTTCAGGCTGATTCGGGAAAACAATTTGTCAACCAGATGATTCTTACCCAGGTAAAGATTAAGCTTCTCGAGAAAGGCAAGCTCGCTTCGGGAGGCGAAGCAGATAGGGTAGTGGTGGAGATTCGCACCTCTAATCTCCTTTTTGAAGGGAAAGTGAAACTTATTTCCTATATCGATGGAGCCGAACTCCTCAGTTCTAATCTGGAATGGATAGCCTCGGAGAATAAACTGCTCACAGAGGAAAGGGTGGTCTTTAAAAGAGGAGATCTCATAACAGAGGGGTGGGGTCTGGTAGCCGATCCTGAGCTCAGCCAGATAGAGATTAAGAGAGAAGTGGTTACCAGGTTAAGGACTACCCAGCAGGAGCTTTCTTTTCAAGACCAAACCCCTTTAGGTTGAGGCTGTGAAGCATGTGTGCTACAAGAAGAGAGCCTGGGAGATTTATTTTTGAAATTGAGATGAAGGAGAGGGATAATGGCGAGAAGGATCTTTAGTTCAATGGGAGGAGTTATTTTTTTGACCATTGCATTCTCTGGATGGGGGTTTGCGGAGCAGCCCAAAGAGGAACTGCTGGTTACATCTCGGCATCAGAGGGTAGATTACGCTAATAGGATTTTTGTCTATCAGGGGGAAGTGAAGTTGGACTGGAAAGACCTGATAGTGGAAGCCGACGAGATATCGGCCTATCTAACAGAGGAGAACACGCTGATGAAAATTGTGGCCAGGGGAAAGGTAAGCATAATCGAGAAGGCAGCAAAAACAAAAGCTTTCTGTGACCTGGCTACCTACACGCTTGAAGATGATAAAATGGTTTTGGAGGGCACCGCGCAATATGAAGACGAATTTGGTAATACTCTCCTGGCGGACGAAATAATTCTGTGGAGGGGAGAGGAAAAAATGGAAGCAACAGGATCCCCGGTAAGAGCCACTTATTTTTTGGAAGAGGTAAAAGTTGATTCTCCGAGTGGAAAATCTGACTAAGGAATATCAAGGATGCCCGGTTGTAGATAAACTCTCCCTTGAGGTGAAACAGGGAGAAGTAGTGGGTCTCCTGGGTCCTAATGGAGCGGGCAAGACTACCACCTTTCATATGATGGCGGGCCTGGTCAAACCAACCCAGGGAAGAATTTTCCTTGGAGATGAAGAAATTACGCATCTGCCCACTTACAAGAGAGCAAGAAAGGGTATTGCCTATCTTCCCCAGAGACCATCGGTCTTCCAGGGGCTTAGTGTTAAAGAGAATCTCCTGGCAATCCTGGAGACTCTGGATCTGTCTGTAGGAGAACAGGAAGAGAAGGCCAAACTACTTCTCTCGGAGCTAGGAATTACTCATTTAAAGAATCAAAAGGGCTATCTTCTTTCGGGAGGGGAAAGGCGGAGGGTGGAGATAGCTAGAGCTCTGGTTACCAGTCCCTCTTTTATGCTGCTTGATGAACCCTTTGCCGGGATAGATCCCATAACTGTCTCAGACCTACAAACCATAATTTTTGATTTGAAAAGCAAAGACATAGGAATCCTTATTACTGATCATAATGTCAGAGAAACTCTCGAGATTACTGATTTTTCTTATATTATGCATCAGGGAGAGGTTCTCATCGCCGGGAAAAGAGATGAACTCACCCAAAATAAGAAGGCCAGGGAGATATTTCTGGGGGAAAATTTCAAGCTGTAAGGTAGCCGGAAAAGTTTTTTCCTGCCTTTCCCCGGGGATAATGCTCATCATTATATTTCTGGTCCTACCTTGCTTTGCCTTCTCGGAGGTGCCCCATCTCAACCTTCAGGCAGACCACCTTCGCTGGGTTAAGTCTCCTCCTTCCCTGATCGGTTGGGGAAATGCTGCTCTTGAATACAAAGATATGCAGATTAAGGCTGAAAACATAGAACTGAATCTAGAGAGTCTGGATGTTGTAGCTGAGGGGAATGTGGATCTTAAGATGAAGATGCGCCAGGTCAAGGCCAGTAGTCTTAGATACAATTTGGGGAGCGAGGAAGGAGTGATTTTCTCCCCGGAAGGAAGTGAAGGATCTCTTTTCTACAGGGCAGAGAAGGTCTATCTTTATCCAGAGCTCATAGAACTGAAAGATGCTTCTTTTACTTCCTGCGATCTTTCTCATCCTCACTATAATGTTAAGGCCCGGCAGGTCAAAATATACCTGGAGGAAGAAATTATCATGAGAAATGTAACCTTTTATCTGGGGAACATCCCTTTATATTGGACTCCCTTTGTCATAAGGCGTCTCAAGGAAGAGAATCGAATCTTGCTTCCGGGCATTGGCTATAGCCAGTTTGCCGGCTGGTACCTCAAGACGGGCTATTATTTATATGCCTCTTCCGACTTTCAAACCACCTTTCATCTGGATTATATGCAGAAGAGAGGATGGGCGGATGGGCTGGATGTTTCCTACCGCCTGAAGAATGGTAGGGGAAGCATGCAGACTTACCGAATCAGGGAAAAAGATACTTCCGAGCTCAGGTGGAGAGCAAAATTGCAGCATTACCAGGCTCTCTCTAAATCTACCACTCTTAGACTCCGCCTGGACCGACTCAGTGATGAAGAATTTTCTAAAGATTATTTTGGTGAGGAGTATCAGACTTCCTTCATAGCTTTGGATAAGCGTGGCTCCAACTACAGTGCTCACCTCTTGGTTGAAGCTAAGTTAAATCCTTTTCCTGAAGGGTTCGTGGAGCGCCTTCCCCAGATTAGCTTATATTTTTTGCCTCGGAAGATAGGAAAAACGCCTCTTTATCTACGAGAGACAGCAGAAGTTACCAATTTCAGAAGAGAGAAAGAAGAATTCTTACGGGCTGATCTAGCCTCAGATCTTTCCTATCCCTTTACCGTCTTCAGGTATTTCCGAGTGAGACCCAGGTTGGGATATCACTTTTTTTCCTATCAGTGGGCGGGTGATGGAAAGACACGGGGAATACCCTATCAGGAACTAGCGCTCTCTACCCGTATCGAAACCCGCCTGGGAGATCTTACCTACAAGTTTCGGCCTATTTTGAATTACTACCATTCTTCAAGAAGTGAAGATAATGAGGGTTATCCCTCATGGGTCAGGGAGATAATTGAGAAAAAGGAAAATCAGTATCCGGAGGACTTGATAAAAATTAAACTTGAGAATTCTCTTCGTCATGAAAAGTACGGAGGAGCCACGGGCAACATAAGTTTTCAGTACTACCCAAAGGAGGAGAAGTTTTCCCCTCTGGAAGGAAAATTCCGCTTCACTCCACATCTCCCCCACCTTAGCTATATTGATCTTTATCTTCTTTACCATCCCTACCAGGAGGAATACAAAGTAATGCAGGGTGGGGTAGGTCTGAAGAATAAAAATTGGAATCTTGGCCTGGGAGTAACAAAAGATATTGAGGAGAGGAGGTTTGATTTTGTCGCCCAGGGAAGGCTAACCCTGGGAGATAAGTGGAGGTTTTCTGGATACTACAGGTACGATTTAGAGAATGAGGAAATTCGGGAGGAGAAATACTCTTTATGGCGAGATCTACACTGCCTGGCTACTCAACTGTCTGTCAAAATCTATCCTGAGAGAGAGTACTGGATTATGTTCTATATCAAAGCTTTTCCCGAAGCATGGATTAAGTTTTCTGCGGAATCTTTTCCCCAAATTGGTGAAGTAGAATATCCTGGTCTTTAGTTTACTTTTTTTAAGGAGCGAGGAATGAAAATTTTGGTGATAGGAAGTGGAGGAAGGGAACACACTATGTGCTGGAAATTATCCCAGAGTGCCAGATTGGAAAAACTTTATGCTATTCCTGGAAATGCAGGTATGTCAAAGATAGCTGAGTGCGTTTCCCTGGACTATGAAAGTGGTTTTTCCCATGTGGCCGAATTTGTCCGTAAGGAAGGGATTGACTTTACTATCGTAGGACCGGAGGTTCCCCTGGTCAGTGGTATTGTGGATTATTTTGAAAAAAGAGGACTGGCTATCTTTGGTCCTTCTAAGAGAGCTGCCTGCCTGGAGGGAAGTAAAGTCTTTGCCAAAAGGTTTCTGAAAAAATACGGTATTCCTACCCCCGACTTCGGGGTCTTTTCTGATTCAGATAAAGCCATAGAGTATATAGAAAAAAAAGAGAAACCAGTGGTGGTAAAGGCTGATGGACTGGCAGCCGGCAAGGGGTCTTTAGTAACCAGCAGTAAAGAGGAAGCGGTAGATGCGGTAAAGTTAATCATGGAGAAGAGGGCCTTTGGTGATTCTGGTAAGAGAGTGGTGATAGAAGATCGACTTTGGGGTAAAGAAATCTCCTTTTTCGTTATCACTGATGGTGAGAGTGTTAAGCCTCTGGTTTCATCTCAGGATCATAAAGCTATCTACGATGGTGACGCAGGTCCAAATACAGGAGGCATGGGGGCTTACTCTCCTGCTCCCATTCATCCATCTCTGTATAAGAAAATCATGGGAAGGATAGTCTTTCCTACCTTAAGGGGTATGAAGAAGGAAGAAAGAATCTATCGGGGGGTACTCTATATTGGGCTAATGATTGAGGAGGGAGAACCAGAGGTTTTGGAATTTAATGTTCGCTTCGGGGACCCTGAGACTCAGGTAACCTTCCCTCGTTTAAAAAGTGACCTGCTGGAGGTTTTGCTGGCCGTCCGAGAGGGCACCCTGAATCAGATAAATCTTGAGTGGTACCCTCAGGCAGCTGTTTGTGTGGTCCTCGCTTCTGGAGGCTATCCGGATAAATATGAGACGGGTAAGGAAATTAAAGGATTGGATAATCTGGCCAGGGTGAAAGGGATATTCCCCTTTTATGCCGGGGTAAGGAAAGAAGGAGAGCGGCTACTCACCGATGGAGGCAGAGTACTAGGAATGACCACTACAGGTAAGGATTTGAGGAGGGCCATAAGGAGCGCTTACCAGGCGGTAGAAAAAATCCACTTTGAGGGAGTATACTATCGCAGAGACATCGGCTTCAAAGGCTTGAGACCCTAGGATCTCGCCTGGCCATTTACCATATTTTATTGACAAAGGGTATTCAATTCTATAGAATAGAAGAGTCAAAAGCATGGGAATTAGGAGGTTGAGATGTTCCAGATCTTGAGGAGTAGTTGGTTAATGATCCCCCTGGGAATCTGTTCTATAATGGCTCTGGCTATCATAATTGAGAGGTTTATCAGCCTGAGGGTTATTGAGGCTGGGGCGAATAGGTTTGTGTCGAGAACCCGAGAAATTCTGAAGGGTGCAGAACCTAGAAAGGTTGACAAGATATTGGCTCTATGTGAGATGACTTCCTCTCCGCCAGCCCGCGTTCTCGAAGCCGGCATCAGGAAAAAAGATCTGGGGAGAGATGAGGTAAGAGAGGCTATTCAGGATGCAGGGTCCCTGGAAATTCCTCATCTCGAAAGATATTTGAGGATTCTGGGAACCGTTGTTACTATTACCCCTCTTTTGGGACTACTGGGAACAGTAGTGGGGATGATAAGGGTTTTTAATGTTATTGCCATCCAGGGAGTAGGGGATCCGGGGGCCCTGGCCGGCGGAATCCGGGAAGCTCTCTATACAACGGCTGTGGGTCTTTGCATCGCCATACCTAGCCTGGTATTCTACAACTATTTTCGTCATCGGACGGACAGACTTATCCGAAAAGTGGAAGCTCTTGCCAGTGATTTCATGGATTTGCTGGGGGGGAGAGAGACATGAGATTCCGTCGTCCCAGAACAAGGGGAGAAGCAACCCTGATAAATCTTACTTCTCTCATTGATGTTGTTTTCCTCTTGCTCATTTTCTTCATGGTTTCCACATCATTTGCTCTCATTCAAGGAATAAAGGTGGATCTGCCTACTACCACTACTACTCAAGAGAAGATAGAGCAGAATATCGTCATTTCCATTACCAAAGAGGGTAAAATCTACCTGGATAAGACACAGATCAGCAAGGCAGAACTGGTAAAAACATTAAAAAGACAAATTGGGGAGAAAAAGAGTTTAGTGGTCATTAATGCTGATAAAGATACCCGACACGGCATGGTGGTGGAGGTTATGGATCTTGCCAAACAGGGCGGAGCGGGTAAACTGGGCATCCTCACTACACCAGAGAGGAGGTGAGAATGTATGGGTGAAGGGCGCCGATTTAAACTGAGCCTTTTAATCTCTTTCGGTATTCATTTATGTCTTATTCTCTTTATACCTGAGCTAAAGCTTGCTTCTCCCCTTCCACCACCAGAGTATGTGGAAGTTGCTCTCATTAAACCGACCCCTAGGAAGGCTTCTCCCAAAGAACCCATCAAGACCTCTCAGGTAGAATCTAAAAAAGTTCAGCCAAAACCTGAGAAGATTAAAGCAGAGCCTGCAGGGGTAAAAGTGGAGCCTAAAGCTCCTCCCAGCAT
>SOJT01000020.1 GCA_004376485.1 Candidatus Aerophobota bacterium
ATTTCTTGACTTGGGATTTCAGATATATTAGAATGGGAAACAAAGGATGAGGGAAGATGGATATATATTCTATGTTAAGAGCTACGAAAGAGAAGGGCGCCTCGGATCTACATATCGTACCGGGAGCTTCAGCTACCCTTCGCATAGATGGGATTTTAGTACCTTTAGAGGAAAGGAAATTAACCGCTGAGGAATCAAAGTCTCTCATCTATTCTCTCATGGACGATGAGAAAATAAGGGAGTTTGAGCAAAATAAAGAACTGGATTTTTCTTGGAGCATGGATGAATCACGATTTTCTTCCGAAACCTCAGTTGTAGGGAGATTTAGAGCCAATGTCCATTTTCAACGAGGATCTATAGCTGCGGCCATCAGAAACATTCCTGGCCAGATCCCTTCCCTGATTGAGTTAAATCTTCCCCCTATCTTAGAAAAACTGGCTCTCAGAGAGAAAGGTCTTATCCTGGTAACAGGACCGACCGGTTGCGGCAAGACAACAACCCTGGCGGCTTTGGTAGAGATAATTAATAGTCAAAGAGCTGCTCACATCATTGTTATAGAGGATCCGATAGAATATATACATACCCATAAAAGGGGTATAGTGGAACAAAGAGAGGTGGGAGTAGATACTCTCAGTTTTGCCAGGTCTTTGAAATATTGCCTGCGCCAGGATCCCGATGTTATCTCTATTGGAGAAATGAGAGATCTGGAGACTATAGCTACCGCCGTTACTGCTGCTGAGACCGGACATTTAGTCATAGCCACTCTACATACACCTGATGCACCTCTGGCCATAGATAGAATCATTGATGTTTTTCCTCCACATCAGCAGTATCAGATAAGGATGCAGCTCTCCACTACTCTCCAGGCTATAATTGCTCAAATTCTTCTTCCCAGAAAAAATGAAACTGGAAGGGTACCGGCGGTAGAATTATTGATAGCTAATCCTGCTGTAAGTAACCTTATCCGAAGTAAGAAAATCCATCAGCTTTACACAGTTATGCAGACGGGAAGTGAGTCTGGTATGCGGACTATGGATCGAGCGTTGAAGGAGCTAGTTCAAAAAGGTCTGGTGAGTTTTGAGACGGCTCTATCTCGGGCCAGGGATCCACATTCTTTCCAGGAGTCTTTAAGTTAAGTCATCGCAGATATCGCCAAAACTACCTTGGCAGGGGAGTTAGAAGTTATTAAAGCAGTAGGAAGATTTTATAAAAGGTATATCTTTGGGAATGGAAAGGAGACTATACTGTGGGCTTTCCTTGCCTTTGCCTCAAGTGTAGGCATATCCAGGTTAATTGCTCTGGATGTGGAGAAAGGGAAAGCGATCTTTGGATACTTGTACATTAAGGGATATCACATTCATCATTTTTACTGGGGAATTCTCCTGTTGATTCTGTCTAATTGGATGGCTCTAATAAAGTACAAAAGATTGTACAAGAGAGTATTCAAGGGTATAGCCAGTATTATGTTTGGAGGAGGACTGGGGCTGGTAGTTGATGAATTTGGACTTCTACTAACCATGGAGTTTGGAATTAAAGGTAACTATTGGGCTCCCCAATCTTATTATGCCATAGGTGTAGTATCATCCCTTTTCTTGGTCTGTTTGTTATTCTTAAGAGCGGATTAGAGTTGAATTAATTTGATGAAATGGTCTAACCTTTAAACTTTCCTGCCTGAAAAGTCTGCTTTCTCCCTGTAATATCAAGATTCTTTTTTCTCAAGGAAGGTAGGTGGAAAAAGGAGCTTTGAGTTATGACTGATAAATCGGATCTCTCAGGGGCTCAAGATTATGCCCTAAAGCTTCTAGGTTACCGGGAACGAAGTAGACAGGAAATTCAGGTCAGAATGGAGAGGAAAGGTTTTCAAAGAGAGGTGATAGAGAAGGTTCTAAGGTACCTGGAAGGCCAGAAATATTTAGATGATAGAAGATTCGCCGAGCTCTGGACTCAGGGCCGCTTGAAAAAGAGGTATGGGAAAGGGAGGGTCATCCTGGAATTGCGAGAGAAAGGGGTTAACCAGGAAATCATTGATGAGGTTGT
>SOJT01000049.1 GCA_004376485.1 Candidatus Aerophobota bacterium
CGCTCAATGAAATTAAAAGAGAAGACCGAGTGGCTCTGGCAAAAATATCATTTCACTCCTAGAAAAGACTTAGGGCAACATTTTCTTATAGATCCCCTAATACTGGACAGGATTGTGAAGAGCTTACACCTTAAGATGCATGATGAGGTGCTGGAAATAGGAGCGGGCACGGGGACTCTCACAGAAAGACTGGCCCAAGAAAAGATCAGGCTATTAGCCGTCGAAGTTGACCAGGACCTCTACCAGATCCTTAAGGAGGAGCTCAAAGACTATCCCAATGTAAAGATAATCTGTGAGGATATATCTCAATTTTCTTTGGAAGAGCAATTTAAAGGGCCCTTCAAAGTTGTGGGAAATCTTCCCTACCAGATTGCCTCTTCCCTTCTTCTGGATCTCGTCAAAAGAGAGAATGTTGGTTTGCTGGTGGTTATGGTACAAAGAGAGGTGGCCGAAAGGCTTCTTTCTCCGCCAGGATGTAAAAAAAGAGGGATATTAACTGTGCTCATGCAGCATTATGCCCTAATAGAAAAGATCATTGATGCACCTTCTCATGCTTTTATTCCTCCTCCCCGGGTAGCATCTAGCCTCCTCAGGATCGAGAGAAGGAAAATACACTCCTCTGAGGAAGACCAGGTCATCTTTAGGGTAGTCAAAGCAGCTTTTTCCTCCCGTCGCCGCATGCTCATCAATGCCCTATCCGGAGCATTGAAGAAGGACAAGAATTTCCTCAGGAAAAAGCTAGAGGAGGCAGGGATCGATGAGGAACTTCGCGCTGAAGATCTGGTCGATGAGGATTTTCTGAAACTCTCGCGAGTCTTGAGAGAGGAAGTCTACGAGAAGAAAGATTGAAGGAGTAGAACTTGCCCATAGCCACCATAGAATGGCAAAATAGAAAGGTCAAAATTATTGACCAGACCAAACTTCCCTTGAGACTCGTTCATATCTACTGTGAGGATCTGAGGACCCTAAGAGAGGCTATCTTTTCTCTCAAAGTAAGAGGTGCACCGGCTTTAGGTATTGCCGGAGCTTTTGGAGTAGTTCTGGGAACTCAAAATTCTTCCGCCACCGATTTTCCTAGCTTTAGAAGGGAACTTGAGGAAGCAATTGACTACCTTAGCTCCTCCAGGCCCACGGCGGTGGATCTCTTTTGGGCCTTGAAGAGAATGAGAAATTGCGCAGAAAAAAATAAGCATCAGGAGATACCCCAAATCAAAAAGGCTCTCCAGGAGGAAGCCCTTCAGATTATGGAAGAGGATAAAACTCGCAGCCGCCAAATGGCAAAGAAGGGAGCTTCTCTTCTTAAGAATGGGGATAGAATCCTCACTCATTGTAACGCTGGAGCACTGGTTACCGCTGACTACGGCACAGCCCTGGGAGTTATCTATCGGGCCAAAGAAGAGGGTAAGAAAGTTACGGTCTGGGCGGATGAGACCCGCCCTCTTCTGCAGGGAGCTAGATTAACTACATGGGAACTCCTGCAGGCAGGAGTTGAAGTTACACTCATCTGCGACAATATGGCAGGGGACCTAATGCAGCGGGGAAAAGTAGACAAAGTCCTGGTAGGAGCGGACAGAGTGGCTGGCAATGGTGATGTGGCCAACAAGATAGGAACCTATACCCTGGCTGTGCTGGCCAAGGAAAATGAGATTCCCTTTTATGTGGTCTGCCCCATCTCCAGTATTGACCTGGAGATTCCTTCAGGTAAGATGATTCCTATTGAACAGAGAAACAGCCAGGAGATCACGGAATTTGGGAGAAAGAGAGTTGCTCCCCGAGGAGTGAAAGTTTATAATCCAGCTTTTGATATTACTCCCGCTCGCTACGTCACGGGGATAATTACGGAAAAAGGAATCTTGAGACCTCCCTACAAAGAAACTTTGAAGGAGCTGGGGCCATGAAAAAAATTATCGACAGAGAGCAAGTAAGATATATTGCCCATTTGGCTAGACTTGAGCTAAGTGAGGAAGAGGAAGAAAAGTTCACCCGGCAACTGGGAGAAATTCTGGCCTGGGTGGATAAGCTAAAAGAGCTGGATACCAGCAAAGTTCCTTTTACTTCCCATGTTCTTCCTCTGAGGAATGTTTTTCGAGAAGATGAGCTTAAAGAGTCCCTATCAGAGAAAGAGGCTCTCTCGAATGCTCCCCAAAAGAAGAGGTCTCATTTTCAGGTACCCAAAGTCATAGGTAATTAATACAGCCTGCCTTTCCAGAATCCTCTCACTACAAAGATCAGGAAAGCTAAACCGCAGTTATACAAAGCGCTAATAAGGGTAAGGTAAGTTAACTTTCCCAAAACGGGAGAGGAAAAATGGAAGAGAAAAGATAGAAGGGAAAGAGTAAATCCATCTAAAAAGGAACAGGCCCCCGTGGCCATGAGAAGAAGAACCACATTTTCCTCATAGACCCTCTCCCGAATTTCCCCGCTAAGATACCCTACCAAAGAGAGACTAAAAGCACTTAACCCCAAGAGGGGCGAAAAAAATATATCATTGAGGAGGCCAACCGCAAAGCCAACTAGAAGCCCCTCTTTCCAGCCCCGCTCCCATCCCCAGAGAACCACCAGGATAAGCAGGAAGTCTGGTCTTCCCCACCCTATCCCTCTCCCCCCTACTACAGTTACCTCGAGGACGAAAGCAATGGTAGTTAGGATGGCAAAAACAGCTAGTTTCTTCATTCTTTAATGACGAAAAGTTCTTCTAATCTCCCGAAATTTACGCTCGGGGTAACCTGCACTTCCAGAAATAATCGATGAGGGTTTTTTATTATGTGGGTGATGGTTCCTACCAGGATACCCTTAGGAAAAAGACCTCCTACCCCCGAGGTCACCACCTTATCGCCGATCTCGATGGAGGCTTTCCCCAGAAGGTACTGGAGCTCACATACCCCCTCCAACCCCTTTCCTCTGAGAATGGCTAAATCTCTAGTTCTTTGATTTATTACCCCTACTTTACTTCGTTCATCCAGAATGGTTAGAACTCTGGACTGATGGGGATAAACCTCAACTATCCTGCCCACCAGACCTTCGGCATTGACCACCACCATATTCTTCTTCATCTCTTCCCTCTTCCCTTTGCTGATAAAAACAACTTTGAAGAAGCTGCGAGGGGGGTAGGCCGTAACCTCTACAGGCAGAAGCTGGTGGGTATGCTCCTCTTTGAAACCCAGCATCTTTTTCAAACGCTGGTTAGAGGCGATGATCTCCTGGTAATAATTTTTCTCCCGGAACTCTAGCTCAGCCAGCTCTCTTTTAAGCAGGCGATTCTCTTCCTGAAGCTTCCTATTTTCCTGAAGGTTTATTATGAGTCCAGTAAGCCAACCCTGAAGGTGAAATCTGGCTGATTGGAGCCTCTCAACGGGTAGATAAATCTTCTCTCTAATGGTCCGGGTTGGAAGTCCTCCTTCCAAGCCTGAAGCTAGCATTAAAACAAAAGATAGGAGAAGAAATCCTATCAAATAAACTATCTTGAAATGGACCTTCAATTTTGACCTTCCCCTGTTCTAACCAAACCCCTTTTGCGGCCTTTGGGCGAGATCGAGTCTTGCAAGGTTAGTGTTTAAGATCAGGGGGTCATCTCCACCAAAGATAAGAACTGCCGATTTTCCAGGAGCTTTCCTATCCCCATAACCACTGAAAGTAGAGGTTCCTCAGCCAGATGAACGGTGAGTCCAGTCCTCTGGGATATATACTTATCCAACCCTCTAAGACAGGCTACTCCTCCAGTAAGATATAATCCTCTTTCCATGATATCCCCGGAGAGTTCGGGCGGGCTCTCTTCTAGAGTGGCTTCAATCATCTCACAGATGGTGTCTACAACTGGAGAAAAGATACTACTTACCTCCTCCGAATCGATCTCTATCTGGTTAGGGAAGCCAGTATTCAGATCCCTGCCTCTTACTTTCATCTTCTCATTGTGAGCAGGCACACAGACACAGCCTATTTCTATTTTTATTCGTTCCGCCATTTGTTCTCCAATAACTAAACTGTGATGATCCCTGAGGTGCTGAATCGCTGCCTGATCCATTTCATCTCCAGCAATTCGGATAGTTCGACAAATGACCACGCCATTAAGGGAGGTTATGGCGGCTTCACTGGTCCCCCCTCCTATGTCAACAATTAAGTTACCCAGGGCTTCAGAGACGGGCAGATTTGCTCCAATAGCAGCGGCTACTGGCTCAGCTACCAGGTGAACTCTGCGGGCCCCTATTTGCATGGCGATTTCCACCACCGCTCTCTTCTCCACTTTGGTAGCACAAAAGGGAACACCAATAATCAGCTTTGGTCCCATAAGCAAACGACGGTGCTGAACCTGGTCAATGAAATATCGCATCATCTTCTGAGCAATATCAAAATCTGCGATAACCCCGTCCTGCATAGGTCTCACAGCAACAATATTCTCCGGGGTTTTGCCCACCATCTCCTTAGCTTCTTTGCCTATGGCCAGGATTCTTCCATCTTTGCGACCGATAGCCATTACAGAAGGTATATTAAGGACTACCCCCTTCCTTTTGGTATAGACTAAAGTGTTGGTAGTCCCAAGATCTATGGCTAAATTGTCACCCCATAGTCTAAAGCTAAACATATTCCTGCCCACACTAGTATTGTATCGAGAGAAGGAAAGAAAGTCAATCTCACCATTTGAATCATTCAAGATAGTGACATATACCACTATTTATCATTAGTTCATTTATATTTTCAGACTATCTTTTCTACAGGATAGTATTTTAATCCTTGGGATTCAGCCACCGGCTGGTAATTTATTTTCCCTCTGCTAATATTTACTCCCTGGCGCAAAGCAAAACTCTCTCTGATTGCCCTCTTGTAGCCTTTATTTGCTATTTCCAAAAGATAAGGAAATGTAGCATTAGCCAGGGCAAAAGTAGAGGTGTAGGGAAATGCTCCTGGGATATTGCTAACACAGTAATGAATAACATGGTAAACCTGGTAAACTGGATCGCGGTGAGTTGTGGGACGGCTGGTTTCCACACATCCACCCTGATCTATGGCAACATCAACTAATACTGATCCCGGTTTCATTTGTTTCACCATCTCCTCACTAACTACCCGGGGTGCTTTTGCTCCCGGGATCAGAACTGCTCCAATAACAATGTCAGCTTCCTGTATTGCCTTTTCTATATTATAATGATTGGAAGCTAATAAAGTTACATTCTTAGGCATAATGTGCTCCAGAGAACGAATACGATCCAGCTTTAATTCAAGAAGTGTTACTTTCGCACCCATTCCAGCGGCTACCAAACTGGCACATGCACCAACTGTTCCTCCTCCTATGACTACTACATGGGCAGGAGGAACTCCCGGGGCTCCCCCCATAAGAATACCCTTTCCTCCTTGAGGTTTTCCCAGATAATAGGCTCCTATATGGGCTGCTATTTTACCGGCGATTTCACTCATGGGCACAAGGAGAGGCAGGGCACCATCCTCTGTCTGTACGGTCTCATAGGCGATAGCAACAATTCCACTTTTCATAAGAGCATGGGTAAGCTCGGGATTAGAAGCAAGATGTAGATAAGTAAAAAGAATCTGCCCTTCTTTAAATATATGGTACTCTGAAGGTAAAGGTTCTTTAACTTTGAGTATTAGGTCTGCCTTATCAAATATTTCCTCTCTAGTTTCTGCTATCCTGGCTCCAGTTTTTTTATATTCTTCATCGCTGATACCACTGCCCTCACCGGCAGATTTCTCAATAAGTACCTGGTGTCCTTCAGCGGTGAGAGTTCTCACTCCTGCTGGAATAATAGCTACCCTGTATTCCTCCTCTTTAATCTCTTTTGGTACACCTATTATCATTAAGATTCCTCCCTTTTAAAGAATATTTTTGTATTTTTCTTATTACTTCCTTCTTTCTTTAACTATCTCCCCTAAAATGCTTAAGGATATTTCTGCTGGTGTCTTAGCTCCAATATCCAACCCTACAGGAATATGAACTCGCTTTACATTTTCTTCCGAGTACCCAGCACCTTTTAAATACTGTAAAGTTTGCTTAGCTTTTCTTTTGCTACCAATACATCCAACATAACCAGCTTTTGATTTTAACACCTCTTCCAAGACTTGCTCATCATATCTGTGGCCATAGGTAACTACAACTACATTAGAGTTTTCATTAAGAGTAAGGTTAGAAAATACCTCTTTAAAATCCCCGCAGATGATCTCATCGGCTAAGGGAAAACGAAACTTGTTGGCATATTCTTTGCGATCATCCACTATGGTTACATTAAATCCTAACACTTTTGCCATCTCGGAAAGGGGCTTAGCTATATGTCCTCCTCCGGCAATAATTAAATTGGCTTCCCCGGGGATAACATTAATAAAAATGATAACTTCCTGTTTTTTAGTCTCTTCTAAGATATAAGTTCTTAACCTGGGAGAGCCTTCTTTAATAGCTTTTGAGGATTCTGGAACCACTAATTTTTCTATTTTTTCCATTCCCAGGCTTCCCATAGCAGTGCCATCAGAAGTTATTAGCATTTTTTTACCGATGAAGGATGAAAGAATTTCTTTACCCGAGATTATTATAGCTAAAGCAGATGTTCTTCCTGAGCCAGCCTCATTATCTAAATCTTCAAAGAAATCTTTTTCTTCCCCCACAGGCTCAATAAATACTCTCATCTTTCCACCACAGACCATCTCAGTATTGCCTCCCTCCGTAAGAAGGTAGTCCTTTAACATAGGACGGTTTTCACGCAAAGTTAAGATTGCATCCTGGGTTATCAGTCTTTCTGCATTTCCTCCTCCAACAGTTCCTGCAGTGCTTCCGTCTGAGTTAACTACCATCATAGCTCCAGCTACCTGGGGTGTACTTCCCCAAGTAGCTACTACTGTTACCAAGGCTAAAGTTTTATCTTGAGAAAGCAGACCATAAACGTCCCTAAAAATGCTCATAATTCGCCTCTCCCTCGGTAAGAAAATGAGAACAGAATTTACTATATTTTTCTGGAGTATCTATGCTAAGAATTACTCCTTCATCTTCTACAGGTAAAAATATAGTTTTTTCAGGATGGCCTCTAACCACATACCTTGCCCCTTGATCTAAAGGAGCCTTCATTAATTCTGAGAAAAATAAAGAACTAAAAATCACCGGATGACCGTTTTTCCCCTTATAAGTAGGAATAATAATTTTGTCTTTCTCTTGAAAGAATCTATCTTTCAAAAGCTGGTAAGTTTCCTTTTTTACCAAAGGATGGTCTACTAAAGCTAATAGAATTCCTTTACAATCTGGTGAAACTTTTCTTATACCTGCTCTTAGAGAAGAAAGTTGTCCTTTTTCATATTCTTGATTAATAACAATTTTCACCTT
>SOJT01000129.1 GCA_004376485.1 Candidatus Aerophobota bacterium
TCACTCGATCCATTTTCTTCTCGGCTATCCCCGGACCCATCCTTAACTTCACCCCGTCACCACCACAATGAACCCGGGCAAAAAAAGTTACCTTTTCCTTTCCGGAAATACGTTGAGGAACTATATAGTAAATGTTCTGACCTGGAGTAAGCCTTATCCATCGGGAGGGGGAGAGTAGATTACCCTCTAGATAACTCGCAGCCGCCCTTCCCGCCACTTCAGCCTGATAACTGATATGATCTACCAGATGATGCACATGAACCACATTTCCGCAGGCGAAAACTCCTTCAAGGGTGGTCTCCATTCTTTCATTCACTACAGGACCCCCGGTAAGAGGATCGAGCTCTAGTCCGGCAGAAAGGGACAGCTCATTCTCCGGCACAAGTCCGGCTGATAAGAGGAGGGTATCACAGTCAATTCTTCTCTCGGTACTCACCACAGGCTCACCATTTTTGTTCACCCGGGCCAGGCTTACCCCCTCCACTCTCTCTCTACCATGGATCCAGGTAACCATGTGTTCTAAATAAAGCGGTATTTCGAATTTATTCAGGCAAGTGGTGATATTGTGCGCCAGTCCGCTGGGACAGGGGAGAATTTCCACTACTGCTTCTACCTTAACTCCCTCTAGAGTGAGTCTGCGGGCCATAATCAAACCTACATCACCTGAGCCGAGGATAACCACCTTCTTGCCCGGAAGACAACCTCTCATATTTATCCATTGTTGAACAGTCCCCGCAGTGAAGATGCCAGCGGGTCTATCGCCGGGGATGCCTATTTCTCCGCGCTGTTTTTCTCGGCACCCCATGGCCAGGATAATAGCTTTAGCTTTAATACTCCAAACCCCCTCCTTCTCACTTACCATTAAGATTTCTTTGCGGGAGTTAATTTTCAGAACCGTGGTCGCTGGCATCACCTTTATGTCCAGTTCTCCAATCTGATTAAGAAATTTCTGAATATATTCTTGTCCGGTAAGACTCTGACCGAATTTCTTTAAACCAAATCCCTCATGTTTACATTGAAGAAGAACTCCACCCACCTTTTCGTTTCGATCCAACACTAAAATGTCTCTAGCTCCAGCCCTCCTCGCTGCAACAGCGGCGGCTAAGCCAGCAGCACCTCCTCCTACCACAGCCAGATCCCTCTCTGTCTTTCGCAGACCCTTGGCGAGCCCCCGTGCTATAGCTTCCCTACCTCTTTTCTTACAGGAAGTTCTTTTTCTCTTCGCTGGGCCACCCTCATCAGCCAAAAGCCTGGATTTCCCTCCCCTTTTAGTCAGCCGGGAAAAGGATATCCCCAACTCTCGGGAAAGAATCTCAGCTGCCTCGAGGTGACAGAAACTTCCCTGACAGCAACCCATGCCCAGGCGGGTTCTGAACTTTAGACCATCCAGAGTCCTGGCCCCGTGTTTAATAGCGTCGATTATCTCCCCCTCTGATACCGTCTCACAGGCACATACAATTTTCCCATAGAGAGGATTACTCGCCACCGCCTCTGCTTTTTTTTGAGGAGAAAGCTGGCGGAATTTTATCCCCGCTTCTCTTCTGGGATGAAAATCCCTCTTAGGATTAAGTTTAAGTCCCCCCTCATCTAACATCTTTACTACCATCCTGGCCAAGGCAGGAGCTGCAGTTAAGCCTGGCGAATCGATACCTATAAGGCTAATGAATCCTGGAATCTCAGGGGAAGAATAAACAACAAAGTCACCCTGGGGTAGTGATCCCCTGAGTCCCGCAAAGGACCCAATGATATCCTCCGAGGAAAGACAAGGCAAAAGCCTCCTGGCATGGCTCATTACCTGGCTAAATCCCTGGCGAGTAGTGGAAAAATCTGATTTATCAGTGACCTCTTGAGCAGTGGGTCCCAGCATGAGATTGCCATATACGGTGGGAATGATGAGAACCCCTTTAGAAATCAAACTAGGAACAGGATAGATAACATGACTGACCAGATTTCCTTTGCACCTATCGAGGATGTATTCTTCTCCTTTGCGAGGAAGAATTTCAAATTTTGTGGTCCCCACCATATTTGCTATTTCATCACTGTAGAGTCCAGCAGAGTTGATTAGCCATCTTGCCTTGAAGGCTCCTCTGTTGGTCCGGATGGTCTTTGTGGCATCGGGCTCCACCTGGATATCCAGAGCCCGTCT
The DNA here is from genome assembly GCA_004376485.1 of Candidatus Aerophobota bacterium. Classification (GTDB taxonomy): domain Bacteria; phylum Aerophobota; class Aerophobia; order Aerophobales; family AE-B3A; genus SOJT01. Next base: position 2,147 of record SOJT01000129.1, read on the forward strand.
ATTTAAATAAAGACTTACTCCGTTGCGGACGGCATTTTCCGCCAGAGCAATGGTCATCTCGTAGGGGGAAATAATTCCGGTAGTGGGGGCATAGAGAGCCGCCTTTGCCTTAGGGTTGATTTGGGGTTCCTTTCCCAAAAGATCCTCTCGGGAAATAATACGAAGCCTGGGGACCCCATTTTCCTTACCCTGCTTTTGAAGTTTTTCCAGAACCCCTATATCCTGTGAGGAGAAGGCCACAGTGAGAGAACCAACTCTTTCAAAGGGAACAGAGAGTTCTCGGGCCAGCTTCTCATATAGGCGATTCCCGGAAGGGGCTAGCTTTGCCTTAAGGGTTCGGGCAGCTGGATGGAATCCAGCATGAATTATAGCGCTATTAGCCTTACTGGAGCCAAAGCCTACATCAGATTCTTTCTCCAGCAAAGCCACCTTCAGCCGATACCGGGACAGTTCTCTGGCTATGGCAGCCCCCACTATCCCTGCTCCGATTATAATCACATCCGAAAATATAACCTTCCTCATCTTAAAACTATTTCCTGATTTTTTGTTTTTCCCTTTTTTCCAGAACCTTCCAGGCTCTCTTCAACTCCTGAGGAGTATTAACTCCTAAAATTGCTGTTGGATCCGAGACCTTCATAGCTTCTACGCGGAATCCGTGCTCATGCAATAGCGCTATAACATCGGTGAGATAATACTCACCCGCTTTGGTGTCACGCATCAAGATGGGAAGAAGAGGGAGAAGTTTTTGAGTATCAAAGCAGTAAACCCCGCTATTTACCTCTCTAATTTTCAGTTCCTCAGGTCCGGCATTTCGGCTTTCCACAATTCTCTTGATCTGATCGTAACCGTCTCTAATAATTCTTCCGTAGTGACTGGGACGGGGAAGAAGGCCGGTCAAAACTGTAGCCGCTGATTTTGTTTCCCGCTGGCGATGGACAAGCTCCACCAGAGTGGAGGGCTTAATAAAAGGGGCATCTCCCGGAAGAACAATGAGCTCTCCCTGAAAATCTCCTAGAAGAGAAGTCGCTCTTCTAACGGCATCTCCCGTACCCAGGCGCCTTTCCTGGTAGACATATTCGAATTTTTCTCCCAGAATGGATTTTATCTTATCGGCCTGATAGCCTACCACAACAACTATCCTTCCTACCCCACTATCCACACAGGCATTAACAGCAAATTTCACCAGGGGCTCAGAACTCAAGGGATGGGCAAGCTTAATCAGCCCTGACCTCATGCGGGTTCCTTTTCCTGCCGCCAACACCACCGCACACACATCTTTCATCTTCCCCTCCTTACTCTCAACACTTGAGGCTTTCCTTCCATCCATTTTGAAACTTACCTTAATGAAGATTCCCACATTTGTCAATCTCCATCTGAGGAGATTTGAGGTTCACTTTTTTTTCCAAAAGCCCTCAAAACCATCTTAAATTCCTCTATCTTCAAAAGATAGGTCAGCAGAAAAAATATAAGCGCTCCTGTTCCTATGGCTGCCAAGGCCCGAATAATCTCGGAAGAAGTGGCCGATATCCACACTAGAGAAGGAATTCCCTCTAATATGAAATAAACCCCCCCCGCCATAAGGATGCTAACAAGACAAATTTTCCAGAAAGAAGCCAGGATTATCTTCCCTTCCAGTCCCTTGATCCTTCTTCTCAAAAGGACAAGAAGGATAATCATATTACAGATCATAGAAATAGAGGTAGCCAGGGCAAGTCCACTGTGTTTTAGGGAAGAGATGAGGAGAAAATTTAAGAGAACATTAAGAAACAATACAAAAAGGGATACTTTGACCGGAACGAGGATCTCCTGAAGAGAATAGAAGGCTCTGTTTAAAACCATAACTTCCCCCATAGCCAAAAGACCCAGAGCATAATAAAGCAGAGCCTGAGCTGTCATAAGACTGTCCTGAGCCAGAAAGGCTCCGTGCTCAAAGAGAAGAGAAATCAAAGTTTTCCTGATTATTATCAGGCCCAGGGTGGAGGGAATCAAGACAAGAAGAACCATTCGAATGCCCAGGGAAACGACCCTCCTCATCTCCCCCATGTTCTTCTCAGCGGCCAAAGAAGACAGAGCAGGAAAAATAGCCGTAGATACGGCAATGGCAAAGATCCCCAAAGGAAACTGAATCAACCTCATGGCATACTGAAGAGCAGAGATACTGCCTGTGGGTAGAGTTGAGGCAAAGATCCGATTGATGATGATGTTGGCCTGTAAAGTGATACCCCCTAGAGTCGCCGGACCTATGAGCCTACCTATCTTACGCACACCAGGATGGTTAAAGGACAAGGCGAAACGATAGCCAAAACCTCTCCTGATCAAGGGAGGAATCTGAAATAGAAGTTGTGCCCCTCCTCCCGCTACCACCCCTATAGCCAGACTGTAAATACCGTATGTGCGATGCAGAAGAATAACAGAAGAAATTACGGTGATGCTGAATAGAACAGGAGCAAAAGCGGGAGTAGCAAAATGACCCCTGCAGTTGAGAGTGGCCATAACCAGAGCAGCCAGACTAATGAAGATCAAAAAGGGGAACATGACCTGGGTCAATCTCACCGCCAGAGCAAGCTGGGGAGAATCGCCCGGGAAACCAAAGGCAATACAGGGAACATACCTGGGAGCGAGGAAAACTCCCAATACCACCAGCCCCGCAAGGAGAAGAATCAGGATATTAAGAACATTGTTTACCAGCCCGTATGCCAGATCTTTTCCCTTCTTGGTGAGCCATTCGGAAAGGACTGGGATAAAGGCGGTGCTCAATGCCCCCTCCGCCAGAAGGGACCTCAGCAGGTTGGGTATAGTGAAGGCGATCCAGAAAGCATCAGTAGCCGCTGAATAGCCGAAGATGTAGGCGATCACCTGGAGTCTTACTAATCCAAAGATACGAGAGAGAAAAGTTCCCAGTCCCACAACTCCAGCCGCTCTTACTATCCCTTCTTTCCTCAAACTCCTCTATCCCCCTTACCATCTCTTGCCATTACTGCAAAAATTTTATATGCTAGGGCACTTAAGAAAAAAGGAGAAGAGAATGCCTATCATTAAATCAGCCAAAAAAAGAATGAGACAGGATCAAAAGCGAAGAGAACGAAATAGAGCCATCCAGAGACGAACTAAAACTATCAGTGGGAAACTCTCCGAGCTTATCCATGAAAAAAAGACGGAGGAGGCAAAGAAAAAACTCCCCGAAGTCATAGCTGTTATAGACAAGGTGGCTTCTAAAGGAATCTGGCATAAGAATAAGGCGGCCCGTGAGAAATCAAAGCTTATGAAAAGGCTCACCAAATAAAAGGCTATCAAACCTTTCAATCTTTGTCAAAAGGAAAACTGGGGAAAGCTCAAGGTACTAATTTATGGAAAAGGAGATTCGCAATTTTTCCATCATTGCTCATATCGACCACGGTAAATCTACTCTGGCCGATCGCCTCCTAGAGTATACTCACAGTATACCATCTCGCCAACTTCGGGAGCAGACCCTGGATACCATGGATCTGGAGCGCGAAAGAGGGATAAGCATTAAAGCCCATACTATCTCTCTCTTATACCGGCCTCGGGAGAGCAAAGAATACATCCTCAACCTCATCGATACCCCTGGTCATGTAGATTTTAGCTATGAGGTATCCCGATCACTTAGCGCCTGCGAGGGAACACTTCTCCTCATTGATGCAGCCCAAGGAGTGGAAGCCCAAACCCTGGCTAATTTTTATCTGGCCCGCCAGAGAAAGCTGAGGATAATTCCTGTAATCAACAAAGTGGACCTACCTGTGGCGAGCGCTCCCCGGGTGATGGGTCAGTTAAGGAAACTAGAAGGTATTAACCCCGAGGAAGCTATCCTTGCCAGCGCTAAAGATGGGAGAGGAGTCAAGGAGATACTAGAGGCCATTATTAAAAGAATTCCCCCACCACCCCTCCTGCCTCAGGCTCCTCTGAGGGCTCTTATTTTCGATTCTTTTTTTGATCCTCATCGTGGACCGGTGGCATACATTCGCATTTTTGAGGGAAAGGTAGGGCCCGGGATGAACATCAAGGTTATGTCCAGCGGCAGGGAGTTCAAAGTGGAGGAGGTAGGGATAATAAAGCTGGAAAGGATACCCACACCCGAGCTGACATCAGGAGAGGTTGGCTACATCATCACCAACATGAAAAGGCCAAAGGATCTGAAAATCGGGGATACCATGACCGAGGCCAGGCGACCCACCGCTAGTTCCTGTCCGGGTTTTAGAGAACCTAAGCCTATGGTTCTCTGCGGTCTTTACCCGGCTGATGAAGAAAAGTTCGAGAATCTGGAAGAGGCTCTAAGTAAGTTAAAACTTAACGACTCCTCCCTTAGCTTTCGAGGAGAGTCTTCACCGGCTCTGGGGACCGGATTTCGATGTGGATTCCTGGGACTCCTGCACAAGGAAATTGTCCAGGAAAGACTGGAAAGAGAATTTAATCTGAATCTGATTACCACTGCTCCCAATGTCCGCTATCGGCTAGTTATGAAAACAGGGGAAACCCTGGAGATAGACAGTCCCGGTGACTTCCCTTCCCAGGAGAAGATAAAAACAGTCGAGGAGCCTTACATTAGAGCCACTATCATCACTCCCCAGGAGTACCTTGGACCCATTTTTAAACTGCTGGAGAAAAGAAGAGGGAAATTCCTTGATATGAACTGGCTGGATAATACAAGAGTCCGTCTTTCATACCATCTCCCTCTGGGAGAAGTGGCTATGGGTTTTCATGACCAGCTAAAATCGGTATCCCAGGGTTATGCCTCTTTCGACTACGATCATTCAGGATACCAGGAAGGAGATCTCACCAAACTGGAAATTCTAGTCAATGGGAAGAGCCTACCCTCGCTCTCCTTGATAGTCCATCGGGAAGCAGCTTACCTTAAGGGTAAGAATCTGATTAGCCGCCTTAAGATGGTTATTCCCCGACAGCTCTTCCCCATTCCCCTTCAGGCTGCGGTGGGCAGGAGAATTATTGCCCGGGAGACTATACCGGCTTTGCGCAAAGACGTCACCGCACCTTTATACGGTGGAGATATTACCCGGAAAAGAAAGCTTCTAGAGCGGCAAAAGAAAGGGAAAAAGAGGATGAGAAAATTTGGTGAAGTCAACATTCCTCAAGAAGCTTTTCTTATCTTTCTGGAGACAGGATAGCTTCCCC
>SOJT01000124.1 GCA_004376485.1 Candidatus Aerophobota bacterium
GGCCAAACTGGCTAGGGTGTCCAACTTCTCTTTGCCTCCCATTTTAAAAGAATACTCCGCTCTGTCAAGTCAACTTCGGCCACTGTTAATTAAAAAGTCAAATTTCACTATTTTTTGAGTGTTGTCTGAAAGCCCTCTAAGTAAGAGCATTTTTAGCTTTTCCACAGCCACCCCCTCCTGATGCCATCTTCAGGAGCCTGGTATATCCGAATGTCTCGAACTATAGAAAGATTCTTTGTCCTAATTCGTCTTGACAAGGTAAATCATATGTCCTATTATGAAGTTGTTGGGCTTTTTAGTACTCCAATATTCTTACAGGGAAGCAATCCCCCTTATTTTATTGTTATCTTCCGGTAGGTTCCTAAGCGAGGATCCATAACCCTATAATTCATTCTCGAGAGAGGTCAGTTTCCGGTGTATATGAAGAAAATGGCTTCCAAAAAATATAATTGGGGAGAGGAAAATCCTATGGGAGTAAGCAAACGAGGTTTACTCAAGGCTTTTCTGGGGAGGCAAGATCTATGCAAGAAGTTATCGGGGGATGAGATTAGATTGTTCTTGCTTTTGGTGGTCTTTGCCGAAGAAAGGAAAAGCGAAGGGAAGCTAAGCTGGGAGAATGTTAAGAAGTATTTAGGGGATGATTTCCGGAAGGATCAGTTGAAAAGAGCAGCTTCAACTTTAGAAGAGATGGGGCTAGCCAGAATGGATTACCTTTCGAGAGAAGCAGATATAGTTTTTCAACTATTATGAACCTCCTTGTCTGCAAAAGCTGGTTTTTATCCTATTTCTTCTTGACCCCTTAAGAAGTTTTATTATCATACACTGGTATAATAAACGGTCTCATCAAAAAAACCCTTTCGTCTGCTCTAGGTGTGGAGGAAAGATGTCAAACCATAATCTTCGGGCATCAAGCACAAAATTAGAAACGGCTAGCAAAGAGCTAGAGCAAAAAGTGGCAGAGTTGAAAGAATCAGAAGAAAAATATAGAAGCCTTTTTGAGACTGCCAATGATGCCATCTTTATGGTGAACCTGCAAGGCTATATTAGCTTTGCCAATCCTAAGTTCTTTGAGGTGATGGGTTACTCACCCCAGGAGCTAGAAAAACTTCACTTTACTCATCTTGTTCATCCAGATGATGTATCTTTAGTGATGAATCGCTTTAAAAGAAGATTAGCTGGAGAAGAGGTGGAGACTAACTATCAGTTTCGAGCCCTAACCAAGGACAAAAGAGTGGTTTATGTGGATGGTAATTTCAGCCTGGTCAAAAAAGAAGGAAAAGTTATAGGGATCCAGGCTATTGCCCGGGACATCACCCAAAGAAAGTATCTTGAGAAGAATCTTGAGGAAAGGACAAAACAGCTGAAGGCTCTCTACGATACCACCCGCCGGGTAGCTAGTTCTCTTAGTCTGGATGAGGTTCTGAGTACCATTACCCAAGAATCAGCAAATCTATTAAAAGTTGATGGGGCCATCATCCGTTTACTTGATGCTGAGCACAAGATGTTAGAGGTGGTAAAGGCACACAATCTGAAGACAGATTATCCGGGACAGGGGATGCAAGGAGTAGGAGAGGGGGTATTGGGCCGGATACTCCTTGAAGGAAAACCCATAGTCGTTCAAGATGTACAAAAAGATCCCCGCTATCTTAGGAAAGAATGGGCTAAGAAAGAAGGGTTTATTTCTTTTCTGGGGGTGCCTCTTGAAAGTAAGAAGAAGATAATAGGGACTCTTGCCTTCCTCAGCCGGAGAAAACGCCTGTTCCAGAAGAAGGAGGTTTCCCTGGCCCTGGCCTTTGCTAATCAGACAGCAGTAGCTATTGAGAATGCTCAGCTCTATGAAGAGCAGAAAAGATCTCTACTGGAGAGAAAAAAACTTCATGAGATAAGTGTAGCTTCCAGCTCCAAACTGGATACCTCATCCATTCTTAAATTGATTGTTGAAAGTGCTCTGGAACTTACCGGAGCTAAGAGAGCTACTATCAGGCTCCTCACCCGGGACAAAAAGAAGGTAGAGAAAGCCTTATATG
>SOJT01000060.1 GCA_004376485.1 Candidatus Aerophobota bacterium
GCTCTTTTAGGCCAAAAGACTCGCTGAATCCTGCCTCATGGCTAAGAGATTATCTCTCTCAGCACTCAGAGAGAGGAAAAGAATGGGTACCCCTCCTATTTCTTCAATTTTATTTAGATATTTCTGGAGAGATAGGGGTAAATCCTCAATCCTTCTCGCTTTAAAAGTATCATCTTCCCACCCCTCCATTTCCTCGTAAACAGGTTCACATTCCTGCCAGTGATATGCCTGAGAGGGAAAATCCTCAATAATTTTCCCTCTGTATCTATAAGCAGTGCAGATTTTTATTTTTGAAAGACCCCCCAAAATATCCAGTTTTGTCAGGACAAGTCCGTCCAGGCCATTGACTCTTACCGCATATCTAAGAACAACTCCGTCAAACCACCCACACCTTCGCGCTCTACCCGTAGTAGCACCATACTCCTGACCTCTCTTTCGAATTAACTCGCCCACTTCATTCTTTATCTCCGTGGGGAAGGGGCCTTTGCCTACCCGGGTGGTATAGGCTTTAGCCACCCCCAAAACTTTGTCTATCCGGGTAGGACCCACTCCTGTTCCTGTACAAGCTCCACCTGCAGTAGCATTAGAAGAAGTTACAAAAGGATAGGTACCGTGATCCACATCCAGGAGACTTCCTTGAGCTCCTTCGAAAAGAATGGCTTTGTTCTCTTTCACCAGCTCGTGGATAATGAGGGAGGTATCGACAATGTACTTTTCCAATTTCTTTCCATATTCCAGGTACTGCTTAAGGATTCCCTCAAGGGAAAACTTTAATCCGCATGAACTTTCCCAAAACTCAAGGTTTATCCTGAGTTTATTACTCAAGGTGTTCTTATCTAGAAGATCAGCCGCCCTTATTCCTCGGCGGGCTGCTTTATCTTGGTAGGCAGGACCCACACCCTTTCGGGTGGTACCTATCCTGTTTTTGCCCCTTTGTTCTTCTTCTATTTCCTCTATCTTTTGGTGATAGGGCATAATTACATGGGCATTACTGGAAAGGCAGAGATTGTTTACTTCGATCCCTCTGGAATGAAGAGACTCTAGCTCATTGAGAAGTTCCTTAGGATCCACTACCACTCCATTTCCCATGATACATTTCTTTTCGGGCCGAAGAGCACCTGAGGGAATGAGATGGAAAACGAACTTCTCACCGTTGACCACTACCGTGTGTCCGGCATTACTCCCTCCCTGGAACCTCACCACTGCATCTGCCTTTCTGGCCAGAGCATCGATGATGCGGCCCTTCCCCTCATCTCCCCATTGTGCTCCTACCACGATGATATTCTGCAATAGACTACTCCCTTATATCTCTCCTAATTCTGGGTTTTCAAAGCGGGTGTATTCACTAATAAATATTAGGTCTAATTTGTCCGTAGGACCACGACGCTGCTTATTGATAATAATCTCAGCTTTACCCTCATCATCCGATGATCTGGAATAATAATATTCCCGGTACAAAGAAAGGACCAGATCAGCATCTTGCTCAATAGCTCCTGACTCCCGCAGGTCAGAAAGCCGAGGACGTTTATCCTCTCTTTGTTCTACCGCTCTGGATAGCTGCGATATGGCCACCACCGTTATATTAAGTTCCTTGGCCAGGGCCTTCAGAGAGCGTGATATTTCCGAAATCTGCTGCTGTCTGTTCTCAGCTCTTCTGTCTCCCTCCATCAGTTGCAGGTAATCTATTATGGCCATTTTGATATCATGCTCTGCTTTAAGTTGCCGAGCTTTAGCTCTTATCTCCAGCACGCCAATATTTGCTGAATCATCAATGTAAATGGGAGCTTCGGCCAGAGTTCCGGCTGCATCAGTGAGCCTGGACCAGTCATCCTCAGAAAGAAAACCCGTGCGCAGCTTGTGAGAATCAACCCGGGCCTCAGAACATAAGAGTCTCTCCACCAACTGTTCTTTAGCACTTTCCAAACTGAAAATAACCAGGGGTATCTTAGCCTCAATTCCAGCATATTCGGCGATATTAAGGGCGAAGGAGGTCTTCCCTATGGACGGTCGTCCGGCAATAACTACCAGATCCGAAGGCTGGAAACCCGAAGTTAATCTATCCAGCTGGGCAAAACCGGTGGGAATCCCTGTAATGTGCTCTTTTCTCTCGTAAAGAGCTTCTATATGTTCAAAGGTTTCGGTCAAAACATCCTTTATATGCCGGTAAGGAGTTTGAACTCTTTGCTGGGTGATATCAAAGATAGAGCTCTGCGCCTTATCCAAAAGAATATCCAGATCCTGGGAATCATCGTAGGATAGAGAACGGATAAAATCCGCTGTCTTTAACAAGTCCCTGAGGATATGTTTTTCCTTCACAATTTGAGCATAATAGGCAACATTCACCGTGGTAGGAACAGAATTGACCAAGTCGGCCAGATAAGAAGCTCCCCCCACTTCTTTGAGCTTTCCCTTTTTACGGAACTCCTCCTTCAGGGCGAGAATATCAACTGGTTTGTTCTCATTAAAGAGGCTGGCGATTCCCTCATAGATGAGAGTATGGACTTCTGAATAGAAACTTTTGGAGTTAGTAATTATCTGCAAGACCTTAGGAATGGTTTCCTTCTCTAAGAGCATAGCTCCCAACACAGCTCGCTCCGCTTCTAAATTTTGAGGGGGAACCTTTTCTAGCTGGAGTGAGGATCCTCTTTTAGCTTGCATTATCTTGAATCCTTTAAAGGTGAACTAATTTAGCCTCTATGACCTCAGGGATCTTTGATATTTCTTCCATGGCCTTGGAAGACGGAGAGCTGTCCAGGGAGTAAACGGAGACATTTTTCCTGCCGGGACTTTTTCTTCCCATTTGCAGTCCGGCAATGTTAATCCGATATCTTCCCAGAGCTGTAGCTATTTTGCCTACCACACCCGGCTTATCCTCATTGGCACAAATCAAAAGTTCTCCCCGGGGGACAAACTCCAGGGGATAATCATCTATCCGCACTATATAGGAAGTGCGCTCAAAAATAGTACCATCTATCCTTCTCTGGCCAAGGTCGGTAATCAGAGTTGCTGAGATAAGATTGGTAAATCCTCCCGCATCGGAGGTTTTGGTTTCTTCTACCCCTATCCCCCTTTCACCGGCCAGAATAAGAGCATTAACATAATTGACATCCTCTTTCAAGACAAAACTTAAAAGTCCTTTAACCAGAGCGACTGTCAGAGGATTTACCTCGAAGTTTACCAGTTCACCGCTAAAGACAACTTTCAGCTTGTTTGGATGTCCCTCAGACAACTGAGCCTCTAGATAGCCCATTTTCTCTGCTAGAGCAAGATAGGGACCTATCTTTTTTCGAACTTGAGGAGAGAGAGTGGGAATGTTCACCGCGTTTCTTATTTTTCCATCCTCAAGGATATCTATCACCTGAGAAGCCATATCTACCGCCACTCTCTTTTGTGCTTCCTCCGTGGAAGCGCCTAGATGGGGAGTAAAAACTACTGCGTCCAATTCCATTAAAGGACTATTAAATGGTTTCTCTTCCTCAAAAACGTCCAGAGCAGCTCCTTTTAACCTTCCTTCTTTGAGAGCTCTATAAAGACTTTTCTCATCAATAATCCCCCCTCTGGCACAATTGATAATTCTGGCCTCCCTCTTCATTGAGGAAATTTCCCTTTTTCCTATTAGATTTCTGGTCTGAGGGGTAAGGGGAGTGTGCAGACTTAGATAATCTACTTGAGGCAGGAGCTCTTCTAAACCAAAAAGAGCAATCTCTAGCTCGGCGGCCTTTTCCTGGGATACAAAGGGATCACAGGCTATTACCTTCATCTGGAGCCCCTGGGCTCTTCTAGCTACCTCCCGTCCAATTCTCCCTAATCCCACAATACCCAAGGTTTTTCCATAGACCTCCGTTCCCATAAATTTCTTTCTTTCCCACCTGCCCCCCTTCAAGGAAGCATTGGCCTGGGGGATGTTGCGTGAAAGAGCCAGGATCATAGAAATGGTGTGTTCGGCAGCGGAAACGGTGTTTCCTTCCGGAGTATTCATCACTACTATCCCCTTCCTAGTGGCCACTTCTATATTGACGTTATCCAGGCCTGCTCCTGCTCTTCCAATGACCTTAAGTTTGGAAGCTACCTCTATTACCCTGTCTGTAACCTTGGTCTCGCTCCTTATTATCAGAGCATGGTATTCTGGGATGAGTTTGATCAGCTCCTCTTCCTTCATTCCGAATCTCTCGGTTACTTCAAAATTCTCCTCTTTTCTTAATCTATTGACTCCTTCCTCGGCCAAGGGATCACTAATGAGAATGTTCCACTTCATCTACTTCTATACCCCCCTGAATTCACCAAAAACTTCCTCAGCAGCTCTTAACCCTTTGCCCAACTCCACAGAATAACCCAATTCCAGGAGAGCCATTTCCAGAGCAGAGATAACCACAATGATGTCGGAGGCATCCATCCAGCCTAAATGAGCAATTCTTATAATCTTGCCAGCTAGCGAATCCTGTCCTCCAGCGACCTGTACACCAAACCTGGCCTGCATTAACTTTCTTAGTTTTTTCTCATCAATCTGAGGAGGAAGAGCTACAGAGGTAACCACGTTAGAAGGATTCTCACCAAAGATCTTTAGGCCCATAGCCAAAATCGCCTCACGAGTAGCCTGAGCCAGCTCAGCGTGTCGCTTTACCACCTTCTCCAAGCCCTCTTTTTTCAATAATCTCAAAGAATCTCTCAGGGCACAAATCAGAGAAACTGCAGGAGTATAAGGTGTTTGAAACTTGGCCAGAGCGTTTCTTGCTTTCCTAAAATCCCAGTAATATTTGGGAGAGGTTGAGTTTTCTACCAGCTTCCAGGCTTTTTCCGAAATAGCAACAAAGGCTAGCCCTGGGGGGATCATCAAAGCTTTCTGTGAACCTCCAATGACTGCATCTACTCTCCACTTATCGGTGTGAAGAGGCTGGGCACACAGTCCACTTATGGCATCCACCACTAGCACCGCAGGAGTCCCCTCCAGAATCTTTCCCAGAGTCTCAATATCGTAAGCAACCCCTGTAGAGGTCTCCACCAATTGAGTGAAAACGGCCTTTATTTCTGGATTCTGTGATATCTTCTTCTCTACCAGGAGAGGATCAACTCCCTTTCCCCACTCATTGTCTAGCAGGGTTACCTTACCACCGAAAGCCTTTATTATTTCGGTCCACCTCTCTCCAAATTTTCCTCCGCTGATTACCAGAACCTCATCCTCTGGCGATAAAAGATTAGCTACCGTCGCCTCCATCGCTCCTGTTCCCGAAGAAGTGAACAGAAAAACGTCGTTATTCGTTTGGAACACATATTTGAGTCCCTCTTCAACTTCTTGAAAAACCTGTTTGAACTGGTTGGTTCGATGATGAATGATCTCTCTGGCTTGACTGAGTTTCACGTCCTCAGGAAGAGGTGTAGGCCCTGGAGTGAATAACCTCTGTTTCAATCCCTTCTCCTCTCATTCTGGCATCTCATATTTTTCCTATAACAAGAATATCTCGGGGCCCCTCCCTACGGGCGGGAAAGACCTCAGGACCTTGAGAGGGAAAATATGTCTCCTCAACGGCCTCTTCGAGGCCTGCTCCCCCTGCTTCAGCAAAAATAACGAGCGTTGGAGGGGGATGCCTCCCCCTCCAATAAAGGTCTGCTCCCCCTGAATTCAAAACACCGGTAAAGCTGACTCGTTAGGGTGCCTGATATAAGGATCCTTTTGGTGATAAGGTAATATCTCCTTAGTCGGCGTAGACACTCACCCGTCTGTTTCCCTCGAACTTTACGTGTCCATCAATTCTAGCGTAGAGGGTATCATCCCCACCTCTACCCACATTAAATCCAGGATGAAATTTGGTGCCCCTCTGTCTTACCAGGATACTTCCTGCTCTAACGAACTGGCCGCCAAAATTCTTAACTCCCAACCGTTTAGCCGCACTTTCCCTTCCATTGGAGGAATGTCCCTGTCCCTTTTTATGCGCCATGGGTAAACACCCCCTTCTTTTTTGTTATGACGAACTTTATGGTCTAGCAATCTGGAAGGAGACTATTCTTTTATTTCACTAATACCGATGGCTAGGATAATCAGTCCTATCATGGCCACACTTATTCCTACAATTCCCTCCACAAAGACCAGTACCTCAGGAGCAAATAGAACTATCAACCATATTCCCACAGCGGTTGCTACCGCTCCACCCACAATCTTCAACCACTTTTTCATTTGTCCTCCTCCTTATTCAATGCAGTTCCTCTCTACTTTATCTTGGGTATCTGCCTAGCCTGCTAAGATATGCCGATGATTAAACAGTAAGGAAAGAGGGGAATGTAAGCCGGGTTCTGTAACCAAAGGGAAATTACTTTCCCTTTGGTGGTAGTCATTTATCTGGGGCTCAGGTTACCCTGAGTCTCTAGCGGCCTACCCGAGGGTTAAACCCTCCTATTTGGCCTTGCTCCGGACAGGGTTTGTCCAGCTAGAGAATCACTTCTCTACCGGTAGGCTCTTACCCCACCTTTGCACCCTTACCCTCAGCCTGTACAGGCCATGGGGCGGTTTGGTTTCTGTGGCACTGTCCGTAAGGTTACCCCTCCTGGGAGTTACCCAGTATCCTTTCTTGGAGCCCGGACTTTCCTCAGGATACCTTTGGATATCCCGCGACTACCTCATTCCCTCTTTCCTTTATCGCTGCCTCTTTCGCAAGTCGATCAGCCCCTCTGTTCTCGTCTCTTTTAATATGATGAAAGCTCACCTTTTCAAAGAAATCTTCCAGGTGACGAACTTTATGGTAAAGAGACCTTAAGTTCTCATTCCTCACTCTGTAGGTTCCCTGGAGCTGTCGTACCAGAAGCTGACTATCCAGAAAACATTCCACCAATTTCGTCTTGAGATAAAGAGCTTCTTCCAGAGCATAAATTAAAGCCATGTATTCAGCTACATTATTAGTAGCCTTCCCAATGAACCTTGACACTTGCTTGATGAGTCTTCTATGTTGATCATAGATGAGAATTCCCACTCCCGCCTTTCCAGGATTTCCCAGGGAAGCACCGTCTGCATATAGAATCAGCTTATCCAGCCCTCACTCCTTATTTCTTTCTTAATCTCAAAATATCTTTTTCCTTTGCCTCTATGGTTTTTCTCAGTTTGGTAATTTTACTTCCCAACTTTTTAAGCTCCGCATAGCCAATCTTCTTCTCCAGGTGAAGCTGGTAAGTCTTTTCCCCCAGCTCCTTGAGAA
>SOJT01000152.1 GCA_004376485.1 Candidatus Aerophobota bacterium
CTGGATTCGGTATGCTGTCTAGACCCATTCAAGATTAAGAAGACAGGTCTGCAGGATCATCTTGACCGTGACCCATCTCCTTTTGTATCTGCTCAAGATTCTCTGTAGTGAGATTTGGGATTTTTTCCTTATATTCCTCTTCCTCAATATTGATCACGATATCCATATTAGAAAAAGCTCCCTCTAACTCCTCCAACACCCCCCGCAATTGGGACCTCTTAACGTTTATCACCAGGTTCATCTTACCCTCCTTATTAATATTGAAATTTCCAAAAATGCGAACGCTTCCTTCTTTTCTGTCGCTCTCTCTTCCCCCAACCTCTAGCGATGATCTCTAAATCAAACTTCTGCATACTAGGTGACAGAAGGCCCAACACATTTAAGAACTCGGACTCCTTTTTTCCTCCCACTCTATTAGCTTAATGATAAATTTCTTATCGCGATACTGGACGGCCACCTGGTCAAAGTCTATCTTCACTATCCTGGCTCCCTGGACAGTATCTCCCTCTTTGACCACCAGGTCATTAATCAAGGCCAGGGGCTTAGTTTTATCCCAGGCAATACCCTTTAGCATTAATTTGGGAGGCTGAGGGGGCAGGCTCTCTTTTATTTCTTTTTCTTTCTTTTTGACCGGAAGCAGCAAAGGATCCCGCCGGCCTTCATGATAGACCAGCATCCTGTCCAGCTTCTCCTGCTTTTCCAGCCAATTTGAGAGAGAAAGAGCAGTCTCTTCAGCTTTCTTCCTTAACTCCTCAGGACTCACCTCCACAGTAACTGGTCTTTCTATAAGCTCTCTCACCGTCTTTTTGATAGGTACAATTCCCAGCACCCACAGCCACAGTCCCACCATAACTATCGCCAGGACCGCCACAATTATGACTCCCTTTCTTACCTTCATTTCTCCTCTTCACTCTTTAATAGACTGATTCTGGAGATAACCAATTGGGCCCTGTGTTCTGATGATTCTCCCTCTGAGGAAACGGTTAGACTTTCTATACGGTTAAAATCGGCTGATCTTTCTAGCCTGCTGATAAAATGACCTAGCTCATGATAGCCAGCCAAAATGCTTATATTCCAGGAAGATATCAGCAAATCCCCTTCGACTTTCTCAGGAACCGGCCTTATGGAAATCATCTTGACCTTACTCTCCCGGAAGATGTCCATTAAGCTAGCCGGAACCACTAAACCCATCTCTCTTCTTTCTCTAGTTTTGAGGAAACGCTCCATGGTCTCACCTATGGCGGCTTTCTCCTCCCGCAGCTCATCAATTAAGCGGGAAAGAACACCCATTTTAGCATAAAGGGCCTCCTTCTCCTGCACTTCCACTCTTATTCTTCTTAGCTGGATCTGTTGGGCCCTGATCACCAAAAAATATACTAAACTCAAGGTAGCTACCTCCACCACAATGAGGATCCAGATTTTCTTATTCAACAACCTGCTATTCATAAACTTCCCTCGGCCCCCAACTCACAGGAAAGTCGAAAACTCATGACGGAAAGTTTTTCCCTTTCTGTCCGAGTGGCAGCGGTCAAAGTGATTTCCTCTATGACTTTGCTAAAAGTCGGATTTTCCTTGAGCTGATGGGCGAAGTTTTCTATGGAGCGAAGGCCCCGATTGTCACCGGGCAAGGCAAAACCTTCCAGGATTAAAGTCATAATAGGACGGGCTTCGGCCTCGGATGCCTTAGCCCCGGGGGAAGATACTTTCCTGGGCGCCTTAGTGGATTTTTGCACCGATAGCCTGTTTATCCAGATATTTTCTGGTATGAGCTCACTAAGAGCCTGGAGTTTTGGCGTCCACCAGATTTGTTTTCCCTTGAGCTCACTGGTTAAGGATACTTTGTGGTGCAAAAAATCCCACTCTTCTTTGTAGTCCACTATCCTGAAGACCTCCTCATTTAATGCGGCAGACTTTCTTGAAATCAAAACCAATTGGTTTTGGCAGTCTTTAATTTCATAATAGCTGTCTATGTAAATATACCCCATCAACATAA
>SOJT01000201.1 GCA_004376485.1 Candidatus Aerophobota bacterium
CCTAAGAATCTTCAAAACTATCTGAAGGAGGAGGTGAAAAAGCATGAAAAAAGCTGAAAGCGCATCTTGGCTTTTTAAAACCAGTCAAGAATGATTACGAGGATGATCCATATTCCACATTTTATTTAATTTAAGGAGAAAGAAATGAAAAGAGACAGGATCTTGGTGTTATTTTTCTTGGTTTTACTTGGGGTATATTCCCTCGTTACTTGCGCCCCTGCTCAGGTTCCCGTAGGGGAGCTCAGTGTAATTAGAATTACCAAGAAAGCAACTGTAGATGAAAAAGGAGACCTCCATGTGAACTTGGAATGGAAAATTCCTACCCAGGCTCTATATGCCGAAATCAAGACAAACTATCCCAATCCCTATATGCTACTTAGAGAATTCCTTCCCCGAAGAGCAACTTGTGAATCAGCCAATACGAAAGTGGAATACAATGATCTCCAGAGATCGTTTCAGCTGAGCACAGACTTTTTGGGAGCTGCTGTCAATAGACAGGGACGCTGGGAAGTATATATGGGTAAAGGTACGGAGTGTATCTGGGTGGAAAATCAAAAGGTTACGTTTTTGCAGATAATCCCTGCGGATTCCCAGATGATTGAGGTAATGGATCTTATGGTTATCCTGCCTCAGAAGGCCTCCAGTATAAGATATGAAGAAGACAAGGGGCTACTTACCTACGCTTTGCCTGAAAAGCTTGCGACGGGTCACTGCGAACTCAAGGTCTCAGTGGAATCTAAACCCCGCATCATGGCAGCTATCTACAAACTGTATGGAAACTCCCAAGTCTTTGAGGAAAGTATGTGGGTAGCCAAGGGACTTTTTAAAAATAATGGGAAGTCTAATATCCGAGACTTAAAGATAAGCTATAAGTTAGGGGAGTATTCTGAGGCTTCAGTTCCCAAAGGCTATTCCCTTATTGTTCCTGGAGGAACTGTAGCAGATCTTTACTATCCGGTAATCTCATCAAAGGTAACAGACCTTATAACTCGCACCCCGGTTGATCTCCAGATAAGCTATACCTATCAAGATGAGAAAGGAACTGCCTATTCTGATGCTGCAGTTGAAAGACTCGAGATACTGGGGATGAACCAGATAGAATTCTCTAATCTGACTGAGGAGGACCGAACCGGCACTTGGGCTGGATCTTTTTCCAACGGGCCGCTCCTTGCAGCCTGGGTTACTCATCTTGATCCTCCCGTGAAAGCCTTTGCCGGGATGGTATCTCAGTTAGCTGGAGGGGTCCCCACCGCACTGAACCCGGAATCAGCTATCAAATTTTGCAAAGCCCTCTACGATTTGGAGGTTGCCAATGGGATGGCCTATCAGACTCCCTCTGGTTTTCTCACAGAGTACTCACCAGGGCAGGACATCAAGTATCCCCGAGATGTTTTGAGGGATAAGTCGGGAACCTGCGTTGATCTTGCTATACTCTACGCCAGTGTATGTGAGGCAGTAGGCCTTAAGGCGATCCTAATTGTCATCCCCGGGCATGCCTTTCCGGTAGTTGTTCTTCCAGACGGAAGATCCTTGCCCGTTGAGTCTACGGCAATAAGTGGGCCTCAGGGAGCTGCTCCCTTTAACACAGCTGTACAAATTGGATCACAGAACCTCTCACAGCTTCAGGCAGGAATGTACTATGCGGTTAACGTGGAAGCAATGCACCAAGAAGGGGTAGTGAGCCCGGAACTACCAAAATTAGAGGCTGACATCCTAAAAAGATGGGGATGGCATCTCCCGGACACCGGAGGTAACTAACCTTTCTCAAATTGGTAGAGCTGGCAGTGCACTACATTAGGATATATCAGAATCTGCGAGAGATTCATAGTAGGCATTTAAGTGCCATTAGATTTAATCTGACGCAAATCAATCACACAGTGCAAGGTATGCGTCAAGTCGATTTTTGCCATCAGGGGAGCGGGCCCTTTAAACTGACAATAGATGGTAATTTAGTCGGTATCTCATTATAGCCTTGATTTAAAAGCTGAAA
>SOJT01000026.1 GCA_004376485.1 Candidatus Aerophobota bacterium
ACAACAAAGAGGCGGCTAGAGCTATGGGAATAAACACCGATAGGGTAAAGACGATTTGCTTTATGATTGTAGGGACCTTGTGTGGCTTTGTGGGGGTGATGCAGCTCCTCCGACTCGGATCATTCGCTGCCACGCAAGGATTGGGATTTGAGCTTAAGGCAATCGCTGCTTCCGTGGTGGGGGGAACCTCTCTCATGGGAGGCATAGGAAGTATAGCCGGGATTTTTTGGGGAGCACTTACCATCCAAATCCTGGAGAATGGACTTATCTTAATGAGGGTACCCGTATTTGGCATTAGTGCATTTATAGGTCTAGCCGTAATTTTGTTTGTAGTCTTGAATACCTATATGAGAAGAAGGATGATGATGATGAGGTAAACCCTGTTAGGGACAAGATCTCCAACGAGGTAAATGGGTAGTGGCGGCAGCGGTTGTTCAAGATTTCTGCTAAGCTAGGTCCAAAATCTGAAATAGAGGAGTTTTCAAGTATGAGCAGCTTTTCTACAGACGGTAAATCGGAAAAAAGTCTGGTTAAGATGGTAAGCATCGAGAAGTGGTTTGGAAAAGTTCATGCCCTGGAAGGAGTCGACTTCGAGGTCAGGTGCTCAGAGGTCGTGGGCTTAGTGGGTGACAACGGTGCCGGTAAGTCAACCTTGATAAAAGTCCTGTCTGGATACCACCCGGCGGATAAGGGAGAGATATATTTTGAAGGAAAAAAAGTGAATATCGCTTCCTCCCTGCATGCTCGAAAGTTAGGCATCGAAACTGTCTACCAGGAGCAGGCTTTAGCACCTAACCTCAGTATCTCAAGAAACATCTTCATGGGAAGGGAGCCAGTTAGATCGTTAGGATTTATGAATAAAAAATCCATGGATCGGGAAAGCATGGAGGCTTTGGAAAGCATCGGATTGCATCTGAGATCGCCGAATGCACTCATCACCATGCTATCAGGAGGAGAGAGGCAAGGGGTGGCCATAGCCAGAGCCCTGCATTTCAAGGCTAAACTGGTGATATTGGATGAGCCCACTATCGCCCTGTCAGTTAGAGAGGCTCGGCAAGTATTAGAATTCATAAAACAATTAAAAAGAGAAGGAATTTCAGTCATCTTCATAACCCACAACCTCTATCATGTATTCCCCAGTGCCGATAGATTTGTGGTTTTAACCCGGGGAGAAAAGATAGCAGACATCCAAAAAAAAGATACCTCCATAGATGACCTTTTTGAACTGATAGTAAAGCCGCCTTCTCATAATTGAGGCCGTTTCCAAACAAAAACGGGCAAAAAGTGAAACAACGTTTGAGCAGAGATTCGAAGTCAAGGTTTGTCAAACTTTTTTTTGGCTATCAATCTTCCAGTATCTTCCTGGTATTGATTGGCTTAATATTATTATTCACCTTCTTTTCCAAGTATCGTTTCAGCAGTGTTCCCAACATCAAAGTTCTTCTGGCACTGGGACCCGAATTCAGTATTATTGCTTTGGGTGTGGGTATGTTGATGGTCTCTGGAGAGTTCGATCTTTCGGTTGGTTCGATACTGGTATTCTGTTCCTTTATTTTCATAAAATTGTTTGAGGCAGGGATCAATCTATTCCTGGCCGGATTTATTACTCTTGCTGCAGGAGCTCTCCTGGGTCTCTTGAATGGTCTCATCACCACCAAGGCTCATATTCCTTCCTTCATAACCACTCTGGGGACCATGATGCTCTGGAGAGGGATGGCCCTTATCTTATCCCAGGGGTTCCCAAGGCCTTTTAATCCCGAGGCCTCGCTATTTTTTTGTAGTATCTTAACCGGTAAAATCGGAGGGGTCCTGCCGGTACAGGTGATTTGGTTCGGAGTGTTTGGACTGATCCTGGGAGTGGTGCTTCATTTCCATAAATTCGGTAATTGGGTCTATGCCACCGGGGACAACAAAGAGGCGGCTAGAGCTATGGGTATAAACACCGATAGGGTAAAGACGATCTGCTTTATGA
>SOJT01000028.1 GCA_004376485.1 Candidatus Aerophobota bacterium
TCAAGGTGGAAAAATTGACTCCTTCTTCCTTCAAGGAAATAGAGATAGCTTTATTTTCAGCGGGAACATCCATTTCCAGAGAATTTTCTCCTATAGCTGTCCGGGCGGGAGCCGTGGTGGTAGATAATTCTGCTGCTTTTAGAATGGACCCCAATGCTCCTCTTGTCGTTCCCGAAGTGAATCCTCATGCAGCTAAAAATCATAAGGGTATCATTGCCAATCCCAATTGTTCCACCATCCAGATGGTAGTAGCTATCTACCCTATCCATAAGGCGTCCCGTATCAAGCGGATAATTGTCAGTACCTATCAGGCTGTTTCTGGAACAGGGAGGGAGGCCATTGAAGAATTAAGAAATCAAACTCATCAATGGGCCAGGGGAGATAAGACTACCCGAGAAGTATATCCTTATCAAATAGCCTTTAATCTCCTCCCTCATATAGGAGAGTTTCTACCCAATGGGTACACCAGTGAAGAGATGAAGATGCTTAATGAGACCAGAAAGATCATGGAAGATGACAGAATAAGAGTAGCCGCTACTTGTGTCAGGGTACCCGTCTTTGGCGCTCATTCGGAGGCAGTAACTATTGAAACGGAAAGAAGGGTGAGCGTGGAGGAAGCCAGAGAAATTCTCTCCCGCTCTCCCGGTATTATTGTTCAGGATGATCCGGAGAACAACATCTATCCTTTACCCCTGGAAGCCGAGGGAAAAGATGAGGTATTTGTGGGTAGAATCCGGGAAGATGAATCGGCCGAGAGGAGTCTCAATCTCTGGATAGTTTCTGATAACCTCCGAAAGGGAGCAGCTTTGAATGCCATCCAGATCGCTGAACTCTTGATTAAAGAAGACCTGCTGTAAAATGAAGCAGAAATGGATGGGAATAGCCCTATCTTTAGCCAGAAAAGGGGAAGGTAAGGTCTCACCTAACCCCATGGTGGGAGCCCTGCTGGTCAAGAACGGCAAGATACTGGCACGGGGCTATCACCGCTGCTTTGGCGGTCCTCATGCCGAGATAGAAGTTATCAGACGAGCGAGGGAAAAAACCAGAGGCTCTACCCTCTACGTTACCCTGGAACCCTGCTCTTGCTTTGGAAAAACTCCTCCCTGCACCCAAGCCATTATTAAAGCCGGAATCGGCAAAGTCATCGCTGCAATACTGGATCCCAATCCTATTAATTCAGGCAAGGGAATTGAAGAACTCAAAAGAGCTGGAATAGAGACAGAAGTGGGGGTATATGAAAAGGAGGCTCGAGAAATAAACGAAGTTTTCTTTAAATTTATGAAAAAAAAGATTCCTTTTGTTATAGTGAAGGCAGCAGCCAGTCTGGATGGAAAAATCGCCACTCAAACTGGAGAATCTAAGTGGATAACCGGCCTGGAGGCCCGCAAACTCGCCCATGAGATGCGAGAGAAAGTAGATGCTATCCTGGTAGGAGTAAACACTGTCATCCGAGATAATCCATCCTTGCTTCCTCCCTCAAAAAGAAATTTTCTCCGCATTGTCCTGGACTCTAGATTAAAAATTCCTCTTGAGGCTCGGGTGTTAAAAGAGCAAATCAAAGCCCAAACCATTATCTTCACCACCCCTCGAGCTTCCAAGGAGAAACTCGCTAGGCTCAAAAATAAAGGGGTGAAGGTGGTTATAGTAGAACGGGGGGATGAGGAAAGAGTCAGCCTTGAGGAAGTGCTGCTAGAACTTGGAAGACTGAAGATACTTACCCTCCTGGTTGAAGGAGGGGGAGAGATTATCGGATCGTTCTTTGAGAAAAGACATGTAGACAAAGTTTTTCTTTTTTTTGCCCCCCGGATCATAGGAGGAAAAAGTTCTCTTACCTGGGTAGAGGGCAAGGGCGTAAGGATCCTGAGTCAAACCCCTCGTATAGAGGTGCGATCTTTTAAGAAAATAGGGGAGGATCTACTGGTGGAAGGATATGTGAAATAATATCCTGAATCAAAGGTGAGGTAGAAGAGC
>SOJT01000105.1 GCA_004376485.1 Candidatus Aerophobota bacterium
ATCTATTTTGCTGAGAATTTTAGAAGAGTTAGGTCCATACAAAGCTATTACCATCTTGCGTGAGGTCTCATCTTCCGTCTCCCTTAAATCCTCCACTACCACCGGCCCTTCAATCTTGGCAAATATATCCTCGCTATCAAAAAGAATGTATCCGTCAGAAAGTCCCCTGAGCCATGACTTCACCTTTTCAGTATTTTGGGGGTTAGTTACCATCAAGTAATGATCCCTGCCTGTATTGTCAGGATTTAGACGCAAAATGGAGACATCATCAATAACTCGAGTATCCTTATCCAGAAGGAAGGAGCGAAAGATCCCTCCGGGTTTAAGGCTCGCCAGATCATTGGTAGATACCCCTTGGAGAAAAGGCTTCGCCCTTTCTCCGCTTACCCTGAGCAATCCTTTATCGCTCAGGTCAAAAAGTGCGGCCTTGCTATGAGCCGCCTCAAGTTCTTCCTGAAAGTTCTGGTAGCCAAGGGGCACTTTCCAGCCACTAGTCTGGGTGAAGCTCGCCCCAAGCATCTTGTGCTGAGAGAAAAGAGGGGTGTTCCTCACCACCGGTTCTGTTGAAAGATGATAATGAGGATAGCCAATATTAGGGACTCGAGCAGGTGGCGATGACTTTGCCTTCTGGATTAGCCCGGCCACTTCTAGCCTCACCTCTTCTATTACCTTAAGATCCACCTTTCCCCTGGAGAGATCTCCCTTGAGTCCTATGTAACTGAAAGGTTGAATGCTGACGATCACCCGATGGATAAGCTCGGCTAACTTCTCCATATCCTCTTTCCCCAGCCCCCGCTGGGTAAGCCAGGGGGTTCCCAAACGGATGCCACTGGCGTCAGCAGCCGTCTCATCACCAGGAATAGTATTCTTATTGACCACCAGGCCACAAAGGTCCAGGATACGGGCAGCTATTTCACCCTTCAGAGGAAATCCAGTTCTGGTTTTGACAGCGCTGAGATCAATTACCAGAAGATGAGTATTTCCTCCTCCATAAGCTAACCTTAAACCTCTCCTGATTAGGGAGGAGGCCAGGACTTTAGCATTTTCTACAATTCTCTCCTGGAGTCGTCTAAATTTCTCTGTCTGAGCAATCTTAAATGCTACGGCCATAGCGGCAAACTTGTTAACATGAGGACCACCCTGCTCACCGGGGAAGACAGCATTGTCTATTTTTTCGGCTTTATCCTCATCAGTAGTTAAAATAACCGCTCCTCGTGGACCACAAATGGTCTTGTGAGTGGTGAAAGTGATAACATCAGCACAGCCAACCGGACTGGGATATTGTCCGGCGATGACCATTCCCGCAGTATGGGCAATGTCGGCTAAGAGTATAGCTCCCACAGTATCGGCAATCTTTCTGAATTTCTGCCAATCAACAGCCCAGGGATAGGAGGTGTAGCCAGCAATTATCATCCTGGGTCTGTGCTGGACAGCCAATCTCTCGATAGCCTCATAATCCAATCTTTCCCTCTCTCTACTGACCTCATAGGAGACAATGTGATAGCGCTTGCCAGACCGGTTGAACTGACTGCCGTGGGTAAGGTGCCCCCCATGGGGTAGAGCCATACCCATAACCGTCTCACCAGGCTCGACAAAAGCCTCATAGACAGCATTGTTGGCTGCTGCTCCAGAGAGGGGTTGCACGTTGACGAAAATCTCGTCAGGGCTGATTTTTACAGGATTTTGGGGATCTTTATCTGTAGCAAAACATTCGGCCGCCCGCCTCTGGGCCAGAGCCTCAACAAAATTCACATACTCAGTGCCCTTATAGAATCGTCTGTCAGAATAGCGGCGATAATAGGTAAGCTGGTGTTTAAAATCTAGAAGCATTTCCTCTTCATCTTTGGTCATCCTTAAGGGAGGATAGCCTTCGGCATAGAGGTTGGTGAAGACCGAGCCAAGAGCATCTCGGACAGCTCTGGGAGAGATACTTTCCGAAGGGATGAGAATAAGTTTGTCTTTCTGCCTC
>SOJT01000147.1 GCA_004376485.1 Candidatus Aerophobota bacterium
GCCTATGGCTGGCAGGATCTGGAATTAGGCTATAGGTTAAGAAAAGCAGGGCTAAAATGCAAAAAAAATCGGCATGCTCTAGGATATCATTATTTTAAGAAAAAAAACCTTTCTGATTTGTCCTCTCTCTGTGAAAAGGAGAAAATGCGAGGGACGAGCGGAGCTCTGTATTACCGAAAACACCCCCACCTGAGTGTGAGACTTGCCACCCAGGGCAATCCCCTATTTGTCTTGGCCTTTCTAGGCAAATGGATAGATAAAAATAGAAGGGGTAGAAAAATTCTTGCCTTTGCCGAAAGACACCGTATAGATTGGCTATTTAGTCTGTTGGTGAAATTAATAACCTCCCATTACTACCTTGAGGGTTGGCGTGAAGGTATAAAATGCAAACACCCAAAAAACTTGATAGGTTAATAGATAAATCTATTTTCTTTTTTATATTTTTCTTACCTTTTTTACCTCCCGTCAGTTATGTAGCCCTATTAGTGGCGTTGGTTCTCTGGTTACCCAAGCAGAATTTAAAAAAGATTTTGGATTTTAGACCCAGAATTTTTGGATGGGCTCTTTTGGGTTTCATTTTCGCAGTAGGGCTTTCCGTAGTTTTCTCTATCAATAAAATCTTAAGTTTTGGTGCTTTCACACTTTTCATTTTCTATCTTCTAACCTTTACTCTTATAGCTGGTAATGTGAGAGACGAGGGCACAGCAGAGAAGATTTTGTCCGCGGCTGTCCTCTCGGGATTAGTAATTACTGCTTTTGGAATAGTTCAATATCTGGCCGGGATTGATTTCGATTATGAAATCGGCTTTTTGACTATCAGCCTACGTGCGAAAGAGGGTCTCGGCTCAACTTTGGGCAATCCTAATAAGTTCGCCAAATACTTGGATCTCATTCTTCCCCTTTCCTTCGTTTCATTGCTGGTTCAAAAAGAGCTCAAAAGAAAAATCCTGCCCGGAATTCTCGCCATATCAGGTCTTGTATGTCTAGTTCTAACCAGGTCCTTAGGCGGCATAGCGGCAGTTTTTGCAGTTATAATGCTAATTCTTCTTATCAAGAACTGGAGAGTTTTTCTCATTGTTATGGCGGGCCTTTTCATTTTTACTTTCTTCAACTATGGGTGGGCCATCAAGACCATCAGTAAATATGGTAGCCCCGGCCGTAGAATCTACACCTGGAAAGAGGTGGTACCTCGCATATTCAAAAGCTATCCACTGGTTGGATCGGGACTGGGTACTTATAGGTTGTTATCCTGGAGAGAGAGCCCCGGGAAAGAATGGATTGTTGACAGTAGGAATTCTTATGAAGGTACAAGATGTATGCAGGCTACCGTAGCCTGGAGCTGGCTCTGGCAGGATGTTCCGGTTGAACCTGAGAAATATTACGCTTTAGGTGCATACATAAGGTCTGATACAGGATCTTCTCAAGAGACTAAGGATGGAAATACCTTTCTTACTCTGGAGTGTTTGAATGATAAGAACAAGGTCATAGCAAGAGAGTGGGGAGTTGTTAGCGCTGAGTCTTCCTGGGGGTTGAAAAAAACGCATATCCATACTCCTCCTGGTACACTAAGAATGAGGATAAAAATGGCTAAGAGGCAGGGTGAAGGGAGCGTCTGGTTTGATGATCTTAGACTGATGGAGTCATCCTCCCGAATTCCAAAAGGGGAAAGAGAAAAAATAGTATTAGTTACAAAAAAGGTGATCCCTAACCCGGGTTTTGAGCTACTTAACGAATCAGGCAGACCACAATTCTGGATTGAAACTCCCGGTCGATCGACCGTCTCTACGGCCCATAGTATCCATTTCAATTATCTCTCTGAATTAGGTATAGTAGGATGGGGATCGTTTTTGTTAGTCATAGCCATTTTTTTTCATAGCTCCGTAGGTTATCTACGAAGGCACTCTTTTGTTGCCGCCGGTGGTATAGTTGGCGGTTGTACTCTTTCCATCCTGGCTGCCTTAATTCATGGAACGGTGGAAACTTTCCTTGACATTTTTCAGGTGGGACTATTGTTTTGGGTGATAATCGGGTTATCGATGGGACTTTTGAGGCTCTATGCCTCTCGCCAAGAAAAAGCGTAGAAGACTTTTAAAGGTTCACGCTGTGCCAATAGCTTCTTCCGGTAAGAAAGAAAGAAAAACGGTTCTTTTCCTTTCTAATGGGTATGCTGAGGATTTGATTGCGGCATCCATAATTCAAAAACTTGCCAACGAAGTACCTGAGATAAAAATTAAAGCCTTGCCTCTGGTGGGGGAAGGCAAGGCGTATGAGCCACTTCGAATATTAATTCTCGGACCTCGTAAGATTACACCCAGTGCTGGCTTTGTGGGGGTGAATCCGTTTTATTTAGCCAGAGACATAACGTCGGGGTGGCTCGGATGGTTTAAGGATGAGATGGATGTTTTAAGGGCCGAGCGAAGCCTTGTTGATACGGTCGTATGTGTAGGCGATGTCTTTTTGATTTTACTTTCTTCCCTTTTTGTCAAAAAGCCGATAGTTTTTCTTCCTACGGCAAAATCAGATCATGCTAAAGGGCTAAAGGAACATTACAGAATAGAAAAATGGTTGATTAAAAGAACGTGTCGGCTGGTTCTTCCCCGAGATGAACTCACAGCCCACTCTCTTCAAAACTTTGGGGTCAGGGCTATGTTTGTGGGGAATGTAATGATGGACTGTTTAAAAATAACTGGTGAGGATTTTGGGATAGAAAAAAATGGGTACGTGGTGGGCATTCTTCCTGGTAGTAAAAGCGACGCTTATGATAATTTTCCCATTATTTTAGATGCGGTAGTCTCCATTGAGAAAAGAGCTTCTTTTTCAGGCAGGGTCCATTTTCTTCTTGCCTTACCCGCCTCCCTTAGTTTAGAAAAACTGGGAGGAGTAGCTTCCAGAAACGGTGAATGGAAGATAACCGAAACTATCCCCCCCCGACAAGAAAGTGGCCTAATTGCCCATTTAGTCTCCCCTCAGGGGCCGATTATTAAAATAGTTGGCGGCAAATTTGGTGACCTACTGAACCGCTCACAGGTAATTGTTGGTCTATCAGGCATGGGTAACGAGCAGGCAGTAGGGATGGGTAGGCCAGTAGTAAGCTTTTCGGGCAGGGGTCCCCAGATAAGCTGGCATTTTCTCCAGGCGCAAAGGGAGCTTCTCGCAGGAGCCATCTCTATCGTTAAACCAGAAGGGGAAGCAGTAGCCGAGGAAGTTTGTTCCCTTCTTGATGATCCGAAAAGAAGAGAGAGGCTGGCCCGAATGGGAAAGGAAAGAATGGGAGGCCCCGGAGCGGCTGGAAGAATAGCTCATCTCATAAAGAAGGAGATAGAGGAGCTAATAAACAGTTTAGTTTAGCTTCTTCCCGTGATTTCCTTCATCTTTATGATATTAATAATATGGGCCCTTTCTCTTTCCTCCAGCTTCATGGTGATATACTTAACTGTATCCTGGATGCGAGGGATGAGAATATGTTCCAGAGCATTGACCCGTCTTCGAGTACGCTCAATCTCTCTGGCCAGTCGGTTAAGATCCTCCTCCTTTTGAGCTAACTCCACCAGGAAACGGAGAATCTCTGGAAAGGATCTTAAAGTAAAATCTAGCTTCCAATTACTTCCATAGAGGCCGTAGCAAAAAAGATCTCCCTCCATAATTAGTTTAAACTGAGGGGCTCTCATCATGGTGTATCCGGAAATATCCAAACCGGATCTTACAGTTGGCCACATTATGGATTCTTCTACCTCAGCCTCGGAAGTGAGGGACTTGGATATCCTAAGATCAGCATAAGCTTGATTGAGTCTTTCTCTTGTCTCCTTACGTAGCAGGCGAACTTCCTTTAAGAGAGGGAAGAATCTCTGCATGAGCTCATCCCTTTTATCTTCCAGAAGATCATGAGCCCTGTGGGCCATTTTCAGTCTTTGTTTCTGCTTTAGAAGCTCCATCCTGGTGGGGCTCACCTGCACTACCTGGGGCATTTTATACTCTGCCTTTCTCTTTTTCCCGCTTTCCGTACTTCTGGATATACTCGTCCCTTACCCTCTTAAGTTCTGAGCGGGATATCATTTTAAGGAGCCTCCAACCACAATCTAGTGTTTCCTCTATTTCCCTGTTCTCATGCTCTCCTTGAGAGACAAATTCTCGCTCAAACTCATCAGCGAAACGGAGGTAATTCTTATCCATCCCACTGAGAGTAGCTTCCCCCATCACCAGAGCCATCTCCCGGACCTCAATTCCCTGAGCATAGACAGCGTAGAGCTGATTGGAGAGTTCTCGATGATCTTCTCTGGTCTTGTCCTCTCCCACTCCCTGGTCCATCAAGCGGGAAAGGGAGGGAAGAACATTAATGGGGGGATAGATGCCTTTTTGATGAAGATCTCTCTGAAGAATAATCTGTCCCTCGGTGATATACCCGGTCAGATCCGGAATGGGATGAGTTTTATCATCATCGGGCATAGTCAGAATAGGAATTAGAGTGATGGATCCTTCCTCTTCTTTGATTCTCCCTGCTCTCTCATAATTAGTGGCAAGATCTGTATAGAGATATCCGGGATATCCTCTTCTTCCAGGAACCTCTCGTCTGGCTGCAGAAAGCTCCCTCAAAGCCTCAGCGTAATTGGTCATATCGATCAAAATAACCAGAATATGCATTCCTTTTTCAAAGGCCAGGTACTCGGCACAGGTCAAGGCCATTCGAGGGGTGGCAATTCTTTCTATGACCGGATCATCGGCAAGATTAAGAAAAAGGGTAGTTCTTTCGATGGCTCCGCTTGCCTCAAAGTCAGAAAGGAAGAAATGAGCTTCCTCATAGGTTATCCCCATAGCGGCAAACACCACTCCAAATTCCTCCTCTTTTCTGAGTACCCTGGCCTGTCGGGTAATCTGAGCTGCCAGTTGAACATGAGGTAGACCTGCTCCGGAGAAGATGGGAAGTTTTTGTCCCCGGGATAGGGTGTTGAGGCCGTCGATAGCTGAGATACCGGTCTGGATAAATTCTACCGGATAATCCCGGGCTTCGGGATTGATGGGATCTCCTCCAATATCCAGTCTTTTCTCCGGGATGATTTCCCTGCCGCCGTCCCGGGGCCTTCCCCATCCATCAAAGGCTCTGCCCAGGATATCCTCAGAGACTCCTAACTCTATTCCTCTGCCTAGAAACTTCACCTGAACTCCCTTAACCCCCAGCTCACTCGCCCGCTCAAAAAGCTGCACCAATGCTGCTTCAGAGTTCACCTCTAGCACTCTACCTCTTCTCCTTTCCCCATTGGCAAGCTCTATCTCTACCAGCTCCTCGTAGGCGACATCGGATACCTTATCCACTAACATTAAGGGTCCACTCAGTTCCTTTATGGTAGTATATTCCTTTGTTCTCATACCTTACTTCCTTCTTTTAGTTTGTGCATCTCATCTTTTAATCTCTGACTTATTTTTTCTATTTCCTCTTCTATTTTCTCTTCTGGCACATACTTTGCTTTGGCAATCTCCTCTCTCATGGAAAGAGAAATAAGATCATCTATGGGAACATCTTTCTCTAGAGCCTCCAGCGAAAGATGATAGTATTCAAGAACGAGCTTTAGCATTAAGTATTGCTTTTTTATGGGAGTGTAGGTATCTACCTCATGGAAGGCAAATTGTTGCAGGAAATCCTCCCGGATGGAGCGAGCTACTTCCATAGTTATTCTATCCTGGTAAGATAGGGCATCTAATCCCACCAACCTTACCGTTTCCTTCAGCTCATCCTCTTTCTGCAAGAGAACCATGGCCTCTCCTCGAAGCTCCATCCATTCCGGAGCCACTTTTTCAGCAAAATAATCTCTCAAACCGTCCAGGTACAGGGAGTAGCTGCGCAGCCAATGAATGGCTGGAAAATGGCGCTGATAGGCCAGCTCAGCCACCAGAGCCCAAAAAACTCTCACCACCCTCAGAGTAGCCTGGGTCACCGGCTCGGAAAGATCTCCTCCAGGAGGGGAAACCGCTCCAATAGTGGTTAAACTAGCTTCCCGCTTGTCAGTCCCCAGGCAAATGATTCTCCCCGCTCTCTCATAAAACTCTGCTAACCTGGAAGGCAGATATGCCGGATATCCCTCCTCACCCGGCATTTCTTCAAGTCTTCCCGACATCTCCCTCAGTGCCTCTGCCCATCGGGAAGTTGAATCTGCCATGAGGGCTACATTATACCCCATATCCCGGTAGTATTCAGCCAGGGTAATCCCGGTGTAGATAGAAGCTTCCCGGGCTGCCACCGGCATATTGGAAGTGTTGGCGATGAGGATTGTTCTTTGCATGAGAGGTTTGCCCGTTTTAGGGTCCTTCAATTTGGGGAAACTCAGCAAAACATCGGTCATCTCGTTACCTCTTTCTCCACATCCCACAAAAACGATAATCTCGGCATCAGTCCATTTGGAGAGCTGGTGCTGAACCACCGTATTATGCAGAAGTAAGGGACCGTAGCCTCCAACGAAATTTTCTTTTTGAGGGATACAAACATCGTAGACATCGAGAGGGCCTTTAATTTTCTCAATGCTTACCACTCTGTCGCAAAAAATATAATCTAAAAGAGAAGAGAGTCTCAGGATTTGACTATATTTCTCCTTTCCCCCATTTTCCTTTAAGAGCTCTATAAATCTCTTAAATGTCCTCCTGCTCATTCGTTCCCCGTTACCAATGTAATTACTTATCTCTATTCCCTCAGCTTTGAGCTCTGAGTAGGTGACCTTTGAGCTCTGATAAAGGTCAGATATGATCTTACTGGACAAAGGAACCACATCGTAAGAGGTATATGTGGTTTTCTTTGAATTTATATAATCTTTGATTTTCCGAATTTTATCAAATTCTTCACCATCTTTGTTTATTGATTCATAAAATATTTTCAGATTATCAATACCCCGGACGAAAATACGATAATAATTCTTTTCTTTGAATTCTCTGTCGGCCAGCACATGGAGAATCCCCAATCTGGTTAGAGTATAAGAAAGACCAATTTGCAACTTCTTACTAGCCGTCGAGAGCTCTATTTCTCCT
>SOJT01000036.1 GCA_004376485.1 Candidatus Aerophobota bacterium
AAGTCCCCAAGTTTGACGAATTTTAGAGATCATGCTATATTTCGTATGGGAGTTTGCGGTATTAACAAAACTGAGGACTGATCGGCAAATGAGGTAGATTCCAGTGTTAGTTTTGTCTGCCCTCAATGGAGAAGCCCACATTCAGAAGATATTGAGCTCCGGAGCGGTGGACTATGTTGTGAAAGGTTCTCACTCACCAGAAGAGTTAATACTCAAGATCCGAAAGCTCCTAAAGAAAATAAAACCTGCTCCGGGAGGCTGAAATGAACAAAAAGTCATTACAGTTTTTGGAAAGGTTATGTAATGCCTTTGGACCAGCGGGTTTTGAGAGAGAGCCCATAAAGATCACCCGAGAATACATCAAAAGCTATGTAGATGAGATCACCTATGACAAGCTTGGTTCCCTGGTCTTCAAAAAAATGGGACAATCCAGGACTCCTGTTGTTCTTCTTCCCGGGCATGTGGATGAAATAGGATTTGTCATCTCCGGCATCAATGAGAGTGGCTACCTAACTTTTAATACCCTGGGGGGATGGTTTAGTCAGGTTCTTCTGGGGCAAAGAGTCAAGATTAGAACCAACAAAGGAGAGATGGAGGGAATAATTGCAGCAAAACCGCCTCACCTTTTGCCCCGTGAGCAAAGAGAAAAGGTGGTAACCAAAGACAAGATGTTCATTGATATTGGATGTGCTAATCTCGATGAGGCAAAGGAGATGGGGGTGAGAATCGGCGATCCCGCTGTTCCTGACTCCCGTTTTTCTCTCATGGAAAAGGTTGTCTTTAAGGAGGGAAAAAAGAAGGGGAAGGTGAAACTGGCCATAGGAAAGGCCTTTGATGACAGAATAGGAGTTTTTGTTGCAGCAGAAGTTATCAGAATACTGTTTGAAGAGAGAATCGAGCATCCCAATACTGTTCTGGGAGCAGCTACTACCCAGGAAGAAGTAGGGCTTCGGGGAGCGAGGACCACGGCCTATGTGGCCAAGCCTGATGTCTGTATTACTCTGGAGGTTGACATCTCAGGTGACGTTCCGGGAATAAAACCTCACCAGGCACCAGCGAAGATGGGCAGGGGCCCCTCCATTCTCACCTTTGACGCCACCATGATTCCTAATCAGCCCTTGAAAGAAACTGTTATTGGTGTAGCCGAAGAGAACAAAATACCTTATCAGCTTTCTCAGACCTCTCGAGGAGGTACAGATGCCGGCGCTATCCACATCCACGGGGTAGGGTGTCCCAGTTTGGTGGTAGGAGTTCCCACCAGACACATTCATTCCCACGCAGGTATTCTCAGCCTTGAAGACGTGGAAAACTGTATCAAACTAATAATAGAAGTAGTCAAAAAATTGGATGAGAAAACAGTAGATGAGTTTACCAGTATATAAATGACCTGAATATCAGGAATTATATATCTCCTCTTTTGGGACGACAGCCACCATCAAGTCACTTTTGATCCAAGCCGGATCTCTTTCTCCGGGCTAATGAGGAGTACACTATTTTGCTCCTTATCCCCGGCAGCCAGAAGCATACCCTCACTTTTTACTCCTCTAATGAGTGCCGCTTCGAGGTTGGTAAAAACAACGCACAACTTATTCTCCAGTTCTTCCTTTTTATAATAGGGTTTTAAGCCAGCCACCAGCCACCTTTCTTCACTGCCTAGATCTACCCTTAGAAGATAGAGCTTGTCCGCCTGAGGATGATCCTTAACCTCCCTGATTCGTGCCACCCTAAGATCTAGTTTTTGCCATTCTGAGAAGGCTACTGTCTTCCCATTCGACATTGTATCCTCCCTGGTATAATCTTCACTATGAGTGAATTCTTGGTCTATGAGGTTAGTTTAACAGGTCTAATGGGGCTGTCAACGTTGACCACTACCTCAGATCTGCTATCTTTATAGTAATAATTGTTTATACTCCACCTAACATAGCCTACACCTTACAGCTTCTTGATCAGGAGAGAAAGGTGGAGATATTCCTAGCAAAGCAAAAAATCATCTGAGACGGGGAGTTTTAGTGAAAGGAGCAGCTATTGATAAAAATAGAGGAGCTTGCCAGGAAAGCTTCTCTTTGCAGCATGGATGAGTTTTCTTGTCTCATCCATGAAGTAAGCGGCTCTCTCAGAGAGGAGAAATCCAAAGCGTTAGTTAATGGAATAAGGAGAGAGGGGGGTCTAATTTACCTTCCCTCAAAGGGACGAGTATTGGTCGTTGGTGATCTGCATGGGGACCTCGAGAGTCTTATTTTTATTTTGAAGGACAGCGATTTTATAGAAAGACTGAAAAGCGAAAATCAGGTATACGTTGTTTTTCTGGGTGACTACGGCGACAGAGGCTCCTATTCTCCCGAGGTCTACCACCTGGTTTTGACTCTTAAGAGTATGTTTAAAGAAAAGGTGATAATGCTCAGGGGAAATCACGAGGCACCTAAGGATATGGAATGTCGTCCCCACGATCTGCCGTATTTTCTAAGAACGAGATTTGGAGCGAACTGGCAAAAAATCTACGGTGAGCTGCGCCAGTTATTTGATCTTCTCTACCATAGCGCTGTTGCAGAAGGAAAATATTTGATGCTTCATGGGGGTCTTCCCGAGAATATCATCTCTCTTTCTGATATTGCCTGGGCTCATGAAACCTACCCAGCTAAAAGTCATCTGGAAGAGATTCTGTGGAGTGACCCGGGAGAGGAAGAAATAAGCTATCCTTCTCCCCGAGGGGCAGGCAGGATCTTCGGTAGAGAAGTAACCCGTACTACATTGGATCGGCTGGGCATAAAGACTCTGATTAGAAGCCATGAGCCGTGTGATGGGATAGCAGTGCAACAGAAAGGTAGGGTACTTACACTCTTTTCCCGCAAAGGCCCCCCCTATTATAATTCCCAGGCGGCTTACCTGGAGATAGATTTATCTAGAGAAGCCATGGATGCCCATGGGCTGGCCAGGGAGGCCCGCCGTTTTTGAGCTCACGTCTCTGAAAAACCAAGATTCTTCCTATCGAAGACAAGACGAGCGCTCATAAGGAGAGTATAATTTGAAGCTCGAAGGAAGCCTACCTCTGACCCACATTATCTCCGAGCCTATAACCCTGGACTATCTGGACAACTCATCCAAGCTGAGAGAATTTTTCCCTGCTCACTTTACCCAAGGGAAACTGAGAAAGTTCAAGATAGATAGGGAAAGATTAGTAAAGTATCTCAGGGACTACAATGAAAAAATGAATGCTCCTTCCAGGGTAATGGAAAATATTGACGCTCTCTTAGATGAGGATACCTACGTGGTAGTCAGCGGTCAGCAACCCGGTATATTTGGCGGGTCTCTTTATACCATTTATAAAGCCCTCTCCGCTATTATCATCTCCAATAGACTCTCAGGTGGCGGGCGAAGATTTATTCCTCTTTTCTGGAATGCCTCCGAGGATCATGATCTCTCCGAGGTAGAACATATCTACCTAATGGACAAGAATAGACCCTGCAGGATTCATTACTCTATTAAAGGAGGTTCAAGAAGTGCTTCTGAGGTCAAGCTGGAGTCCCGGGAAATGGAGAAATTCTTTCAGAGGATAGAGGAAGTTACCCTCCAGAGCGAATTTAAAGATAAGATTCTTAAGGACCTCAAGCTCTTGGCCAGGCAGTCGGAAAACCTGGGAGATTTTTTCTCCCGCCTGCTTTTGTTTTTCTTAGGAAAGGAGGGTTTGGTTCTCATAGAACCCAGGATTTTGAGACCTTTAATGATCCCTCTTTTTGAAAAAATGATCCAGGACCCTCTTCGATCCACGGAGCTTATCAATCAGATGGCAGCCCGACTCAAGAAAAGGGGATATTCTCCCCGAATTCATAAGATGTCCCATCTTTGCAATTTTTTTCTCAAAAGAAAAAGAGTTACATACAATGGGAAGTTTTTTATTGGCGAAAGGTCCTTTTCTTCCCAGGATCTATTAAAGTGGCTGGAGGAAAATCCTTTTGACTTCAGTGCCAACGTAGTCACCAGATCCATCACCCAGGATTATACTCTCCCCACCTATGCCTATGTGGCCGGACCCTCTGAGATAGCCTACTTTGCCCAATTGGGAAAGATATACCATGAATTTGGGATAGAAATGCCTCTCCTCTATCCCCGCTTCGGGGCTACTATTCTGGAAAATAAGGTGGCAAAAATCATCAAAAAGTATCATCTTAAAACCCTTGATCTAAGATCTCCCACTTCTTTGATTAAGAAACTGTTAAAAAAGGAACTAAAACCTCTCTTTGGTTCTGCGAGAGGTGATATTTCTAAAGCTTTATTGGCTCTGAGACAAGCTGCTAGCCAGGTAGATAAGACTTTAGGGGATCCCTTTGAAGCCTCACAAAAAAAGATCTTTAGGGAAATTGACTCTTTAGAGAAGAGGGCTGTAAGAAGCTTAGAAAAACAGAACTCTCTTATGAGATCTCAGATACACAAAGCAGCCGAGAATCTCTTTCCTCTAGGAGATCTACAGGAGAGAAAAATCAATCCTTTGGAGTATCTCATAAAATTTGGCTATGACTTCCTGGAGGTGATTCAGGGGGAGTTTTCCTCTTCTAGTTATGGCGAGCACAGGATCATTACCCCTCCTGGCTAGTGCCATCTGAGCCAAAAAGCATATTAATAATCCTTATTAAGATAGAGGAAAAATGAAGATCGGGATTGTTTGCTATCCTACCTACGGAGGAAGTGGTGTCATCGCTTCTGAACTAGCCATCCACCTGGCGAGAAAGCATGAGATTCACCTTATCTCCTATGCTCGACCGGTAAGGCTAAATATGAAAGGACACGGTGTGTTTTTCCATAAGGTCAGCGTTGGTTCCTATCCGCTGTTCAATTATACTCCTTATACTTTGGCCTTGGCTTCCAAGATTATAGATCTCATCAGAAAAAAAAGAGTGGAGCTTATTCATGTCCATTATGCTATTCCTCATACCAGTTCTGCTTATCTAGCCAAAAAGGCTCTGGGAAAAGACATAAAGATTGTTACCACTCTCCATGGGACAGATGTTCATCTGGTGGGACTGGATCCCTCCTACAAGCCCATTGTTGAGTTTAGCATGCAGCAGTCTGATAGACTAACGGCTGTCTCAGAATCCTTAAAAAAACAGACTCTGGAGAAGTTTAACATAGATAGAGAAATAGAGGTCATCTATAACTTTGTTGATTCCGAAAAGTACAAAAGAGAATCTCAGAATGAGAGTAAGGAGAAACTCATCTGTCATGTGTCCAATTTCCGAGCTGTGAAGAGAGTGTTGGATGTCGTCCGGATCTTTGGAAGGGTGGTCAAAAAAATTCCCTGTCGACTCTATCTGGTAGGAGAGGGACCTGATAAATCCTCCGTCCAGGAGCTGGTTAGAAAACTGGGTTTAGAGAATAAGGTGGAATTCTTGGGTAATACGCTGGATACCTCTCGGATCTTGAGGAAATCGCACCTGTTCCTTCTACCCTCAGAGCAAGAGAGTTTTGGGTTGGCGGCCCTGGAAGCTATGAGCTGTGAGGTTCCGGTGGTGGCCAGTAGGGTAGGGGGTCTACCGGAGGTCATCCGGCATGGAATAGATGGCTATTTGGCAGAAGTAGGTAATCTGGAAGAGATGGCCAACTACTCGCAGCAAATTCTTAGAAACCAGGTATTACGGAGAAAGCTGGGCTGTGAGGCGAGAAAAAGAGTCCTGGGGAAGTTTACTCCCCAGAGAATTGTTCCTCAATACGAGAGTCTTTACCAGAGAACTTTGGCAAAATAGATAACACTCGGAGGTGATTTATGTTTATATTTCAAATGCCCAGTAAGATTATGGCCGGGGATACTTGTCTTAATAGGTTAGAGGAGGAAATTCAAAAGCTAGGGGCTGAAAAGGTCTTGGTAGTAACCGACAGGAATCTGGAAAAGGCTGGTCTGGTGAAAAAGGTCACTGATAATCTAGGACAAACAGAACTTATCCTATTTAATGAGTGCAGTCCGGATCCTTCCACAGAACTGATTCAAAGAGGAACTGAAGTTATCAGGAAGAGAGGTGTGAATCTCTTAATTGCCATTGGAGGAGGAAGTAATATCGATGCGGCTAAGGGAATGAGCATTATGGCTGCTAATAAAGGCCCTCTTACCCAGTATGAAGGTCCAGAAAAGTTCCCTAATGAGCCTCTTCCTATAATTTCCGTTCCTACCACGGCTGGTACGGGAAGTGAAATAACCTTTTTTGCAGTCATAACTGACCTTGAAAGAGACTACAAATTCTTGATCTGGAGTCCCCGGATCGCCCCCAAGGTAGCTTTCCTTGATCCATCTATGGTAGCCACTGCTCCCAGAACAGTTAAGATTCCCGCCGGAATGGATGCCCTAGCTCATGCTGTAGAGTCTTATCTTTCCAAAATGGCCAGTCCCCTCACAGAAATCTGCGCTTTGAAGGCCATAAATCTAGTATTTAGAAACTTAAGAGGGGTCCTGGAAGATAAGCCTAATTTAGACTGTCTAAAAAATATGCAGTATGCAGCCACTATCGCCGCCATGTCCTTTGCTAATGCCAAGCTAGGAATTGTACACGCTATGGCTCTACCTTTAAGTGCTATGTATCACGTTCCCCATGGAGTAGCTATCAGTATTCTCCTTCCCCATGGTCTGGAGTTCAATCGCCTCGTCAGGCCCGACAAGTTTATCCAGCTAGCTCAAGCTATGAAGATAGAAACTCAGGGCCTATCAGCCAAGGAGGTGGGTAAGTCAGTAGTGGAGGCGGTAAAGAAACTTTCTCGGGACACTGGAGCTCCTGACAGGTTGAGAGAGGTGGGAGTGAAAAAGGAATCCTTTGAGAAGATGGTCCAGGATTCCATGAAGAGCGGTCATGTTCAGGTGAATCCTCGCAAAATAGAGGCTCAGGATATATTTAATATTTACCAGGCCGCTTACTGAGCTCATCTGGAAAGCACCCAGGGGTTTCCTAGAAAGAAAAGCTCTAAAAATCTAAAGCATGAGGATGATATGAGGG
>SOJT01000178.1 GCA_004376485.1 Candidatus Aerophobota bacterium
GGCCCTACACAAAACAGATTAAGTGGCAGCTTGACAAAAAATTGAGGCGTATTATGCCATTAATTGGTAATACCAATTAGATGATGTTGGGCAGAAGGGGGATCTCCAAATGTTTTTTAAGAAGATAAAACCAGCGGAAGCAGCGAAGAAAAAAAGTATTTATGTAGCGGAACAGATTATGGAGGCCATCAATAGAGGTGACTACAAGGTTAATGAGAGGTTACCTTCTGAGAGGAAGATTGCCGAGGAAATGGGTGTGAGTAGGGTTCCTGTACGTGAAGCTCTCAGTGCTCTTCAAGTTGTGGGTATAGTTGACAGTATTCCTGGGGCAGGAAGTTATGTGCGAAAATTGGGGGAGAGTCCCCTAATCAGATCACAAGCTATATCAGTATTAGAAGAGAGTGAAAGTCCGTTCGAGGCTCATGGGGCCCGCAGAATATTTGAAGCTGGTATTATGGGACTGGTTATAAATAAAGCAAATCCTGGGGATTTAGCCAAGATTGAGGAGGTTTTCCAACGTATGAGTAAAGCCGTGGAGGCCAAAAACTTTGATGAATACTTTAAGTCAAATCGAGATTTTCATCTGGCGATTGCCCAGGCTACACATAATTCCCTTATAGAAAGAACCATTGCTTATCTGTTAAATGTTATGGATCAGCCGCTGTGGAAAGAAGCAGCTCAAAAGCACTTGTCTGATTATGAGCACATTAAGGAGTACTTACATAAACATCGTAGGATATTCACCGCAATTAAGAATAAAGACAGAGGGTTTGCTGAGAAGGAGATGAAGAAGCATTTCGATGAGACCGTAGAAGAAATAAGAAGATACTTATGAAAAGTCAATCAATTAGCAAAGTTAAACTAGGGGGAAGGCCAAAGGTAGTTAAAAAGTCAAAAGGTTTACCGCAAATCCTGGTAGATATTTCGGAAAATATTGATCAACTCATAACCATAGATATACCTCTGCGTGGTGCCACAGACATACTCTATCGAGCTGCGAGGGAGAAGATTAGCATTCCTTTAACTTTAGCTGCAGCTCAGGCTTTAGCTAATAACATTAAAGCCAAAGATATTATCTTTATTGCTACGGGTTGGCCAGATAGGCCTCAGGTTTCCCTCCAGATAGGAGAGACTGATGGTCCTTTAGGTGCGGCTGTCTTATCGAGAGCTCTGCATCAAGCTTTTAATGCTGTCCCTTTTATTTTTATTGAGCAACAACTTGTGGCTGCTATGGCAAAGGTTACTCAGGCGGCGGGGTTTAAAGTATTGACTCCTGCAGAAGCTATCAAGGCGGTTAACTCAAAAGCTCCCATACATGCTGCTTCTGTTCTTAGTTTTCCCACAGATGTTAATGAGGCAGCCAGGACTTCCTCAGAGCTGATTCAAAAATATAAGCCTTCAGCAGTGATATGCATTGAGAAGGCAGGGATGAATAGCCAGGGATACATCCATAGTATCCGGGGGGAGGAGAAGACCAAATATATTGCTAAGATAGATCTCTTAGTGCGAGAGGCTAACAGGTCAGGGATAATAACCATTGGAATTGGTGATGGAGGTAATGAAATAGGAATGGGCATAATCAGGGAAAAAATTCGCCCATTGTTGCCTTTTGGAAATAAATGCCATTGTCCATGTGGAGAAGGTATTGTTTCAGTAACTAAGACCGATTTTCTGGTCACGGCTACCGTATCAAATTGGGGAGCTTACGGGATAGTAGCGTCTCTAGCCATATTATTAGGAAGCCCGGAAGTATTCCATAATGGAGAGATTGAATGTAGAGTTATTCAGGGATGTGCTGATGCAGGATTGATAGATGGGATTAGCGGCTATGTGGGAGAGAGTGTAGATAGTTTACCCAAAAAAATTCATATAGCTATTGTGGATCTGCTGACTGAGATGATTAAAAAAGGTTTAGAGATGGTAGACCGGGTGGGTAGAAACGATGGTTAATTTTGTGAAGAATAATAACTACAGTAAGGACTGGAAGAGGATAACCATATGCGGAGGAGGCAATGGAGCGCATGCACTTATGGCTCTCCTGGCAGAGAATTCTAACTGCCAGTTGACTTTGTACTTACCTCTGGAGCAAGAATTCCAGCACTTTGAGGCAGTTAAGAATAGAAGAATTCCTTTCAGGCTTATCTTCAAGGATAAAGAGTTTTCGGTCACTATGAACAGATTACACATTACCTCAAATCCAAAGGAAGCAGCAGCAGACTTAATAATTTTAGTGGTACCCGCCTTTACTCATGAAGATATACTAAATGCTTTGGCTCCCTACCTTCGGTCTGGAACTGTCCTGGCCGCCTTGCCAGCCCGAGGTGGTTTTGAGTTTCAGGCAGTTGAGATCCTCCGCCAACACAAAAAAGAAGAAGTTGTGATTGCAGGTTTCCAGACTTTGCCCTGGGCTTGTCGAATAAAAGAATATGCAAAATGCGTAGAGATATACGGGCAGAAAAAGAGGGTGGGAGTAGCTTCTCTTCCTTGCCATCACGTTGATAGCATCTCAATGGCTTTTAATAAATTCTTAAAACTGGAATTTTTACCCTATAACAATATGTTAGAACTTACTTTGAACAATCAGGGTCAGATCATTCATCCGGGAATTATGTATGGTGCTTTCTCAGATAAATTAAGCCGGTTCTATCGTAGAGATGAAGTTCCCCTTTTTTACCGGAGTGTTGATGAGAACAGCGCTGGTCTTTTGGAGGCTATGAGCCAGGAGATCTTAAAGGTAAAGAAAATTATTGAGGATAATTCTAGCCTTAAGCTTGAAGGGGTTATCTCCACCTCCCAATGGATGGTAGAATCTTATGCAGAGGATATAAAGGATAAGTCAACTTTATCCAAAATGTTTCGCACCAACCTCAGCTACCAAACCTTGAGAGTGCCGGTAAAACCCGTTGATGGGTTGTATCAGATTGACGTAAAATCACGATACTTAACCGAAGATATTCCTTACGGGCTCCTGGTAAGCAAAGCTATTGCTGAGTTGGCAGATGTACCTACGCCCACAATAGATGAGGTAATACAGAGAGCCAGCAAATGGGTGGGTGTACAATACCTGATAAATGGAAAACTAAAGGGCAAAGATTTAGTAAAGACCAGGATTCCCCAGAATTTCGGGCTGAAGAGCCTGAAGGCAATCACAGAGATGGTTACCAAAGATCATCCATATTAAAAATAAAGGGAGGAAATAAAGTTGGAGGAAGAGAAGAAGTTTAAAAAGAGAAGAGTACTTAGCGGCTCTATCGAGCCTTGTGTTCATACTTTAGGAACGGAGAGGTTTGCAGAGTGGCTGGAGGATTTGGGGTTAAAATATGTGGCTGTAAAGTTGGGTCCGGCAGTTACTGTAGACGAGCTGATTAACAAGGTTCGGGAATCAAATCCTGAGGTGGTAGCCATCTCTTATCGACTGGGAGACCTCCATGTGAATGAGCTTATCTCAGAGATAATAGAGAAAGCATATAAATATGGTCTGGAGCCCAAATCGAGTGGGATTCGTTGGTGTTTTGGAGCTACTCGTCCAGCAGCTAATCTGGTGCGGGCTATGACGGGTAAACCTATCTTGATGGATAAATTTTCCCCACCCGAAGGCCGCCATTTTGATTTAGAGAAGATAGCTGAGGAATGTAAAGGTAAAGAAAAATTTCATAATTTTTTTGAGATAATAGTCGATGACTATGTTACCATGGAAGAGCTGGAGCAGTTTGCCCAAAAAAAACCCTGGATGAAAAAAAGAGAGGAGATTAAATGGTCAGATGAACTTTTAGAACGGATAAAGCAGGTAAGAGAAATAGAGGACCGTCCCATCATTCGTGCCCATATTGGAGTTGCTTCTGATAGTATCAAGCCAACGGTTGAAGGTGTTAAAAAGTTAAGTGAAGAGGGAGCTCTTGAAATTGTCTCTTTAGCTCCTGACCAGGCCTCTCAGGCTTTTTTGGCTAAATTTGTTCGGGGAGAAGAAGACCCTAAGAAGTATTCTCGAGGACAGGGAGGGGTACCTATTAGCAGTAAGGAAGACCTCATTGAATTAAAGAAAGCCACAAAGCGTGGCAATTACCCTATGTCCAGGATTTATTCCGGTACCGATGAGCTTAATGAGCTGGCTAAGATTTTTGAGGAAACTCTCCATATGGCTTTTCCCGCAGTGCCCATCTTCTTTTATAATCGACTGGATGGTCGGGGACCACTTTCTATCTTAGATGGTTTTGAGGAACATTTCAAAGTGATGAGATGGTGGGCTTCCATCGGTAAACCTTTAGAGATTAACGACCCTCATCAGTGGCAACTTCGTCGCTGCTCAGATGATATGTATGTTACAGATCATGTTCTCTGCGGGGCACTTGCACTTAAAATGGGTATTAAACATTATATTATGCAACTAATGTTTGATCTACCTCCGGAGATTCATCCCCTCTATGATCTGGCGAAGATGCAGGCAGCTTACGAGCTTATCGCACCTCTTACAGAACAGTTTGATTTCAATGTTATCAAGGAAACTCGAGGAGGTCTCTCCAGTTATCCTCCCAATCTCAA
Organism: Candidatus Aerophobota bacterium; assembly: GCA_004376485.1. Taxonomy (GTDB): domain Bacteria; phylum Aerophobota; class Aerophobia; order Aerophobales; family AE-B3A; genus SOJT01. The sequence goes on from SOJT01000178.1 coordinate 4,540, forward strand.
TAAGGCCAAGGGACATCATGCTATGACTACCTATTGGCAGATGTTTATGGAGCCAGATATAGTTCATGCGGTCAGCTTCTCTGAGGCGCACCATGAAGCAAAGCCCAGTGATATTATCGAGACCAGTGAGATCGCAAAGCAGGTGTTCCAGGAGTATCAACAGGGCCCAAGGCCTGATATCTGGAATGACCCCAGAGTTATTGCCCGCAAGAATGAACTGAAAAGAGGAGCAATGTATAACATTTTTCATCTTGCTCTTATTGGTGGTTATGAAGGGCAGGTAACCTGGGATAATTTCTCTGAGTATGCCGTTTCTAAAGAGGAGGCGGTTAAACGTAAAGATCCGCAAGATCGTAATAAAAACTATGTAACCATGCTTCTCGATTTCATAGATGAGAAAAATTATCCTATTGCTGAATGTGGAATGATTAGCCCTGATACTCTGGATTTAGCTTTGCAAATTGGTCTCTTTCAAGCTCCCCAGGTTACCATTATTGATAAACGATATGAGATGGCTGGTAAATGCAAGACAGAGATAGTGGATGGCACCTGCCGTATTAATATGTTCGACGGAAAGAAAGTGAAGGATGAATTCGAAAGGGTAGACCGCATCGTCCAAAAATATCCGTGGTATTTTCATAAAGAGGTAAGCTTTGCTGACGAGAAATCCTACATTTCTGAAGTTGAAGAGAAGATTGATGATGTGAAGGTTGAGGCTTTCCGCCAAGAAGTTGGAATCAGAGACATAGATAATTCGAATGTACTGGTAGTCGATTTTGGAAGCACATTCACAAAGGTGGTTACTTTCAATACCCAATCAGAAGAGATTAAGCTAAGATTTGTTCCCACCACTGTTGAAGACATCCGTATCAGCCTGGCTAATGGTTTGGGAGTGCTTAAGAAAGTGGAGGAGTCAGGAAGTTGGAAGCCTTTGGAAGAAGCTGTGGCTAAGTACGATGTAAAGTTGCCTTGCTCCAGTGCAAAAGGTGGTTTGAAGATGGTGACGGTAGCTTTGACAAAAGAAGATAGTGGCTTTGCCGCAGAAACAGCTGCTCTGACTGCAGGCGCAAAACTGATCAATAGCTATTGCGGTATGTTAACCTACCAGCAAGGAAAGAAGATTTATGAGGAAGATGAACCTGAGATTATTCTTCTTGCTGGAGGAACTGATGAGGGCGGAGATATGAAAACCCAGATTCATAATGCCAGGGTATTAGCTGAAACTGCTAAATATGTGAAGCATACCAAGTATGGTGTCCCTGTTATCTATGCAGGCAACCAAGATATTGCTGATGATATCGTTAGTATTCTTAAAGAGCAAGGAATTGATATATGCGTTGTGGGGAATATTATGCCTGAAGTCAATACCTTTGAAATTGAGACCGTAAACGAAACCATCAGAGAGTTATTCCAGACGGTAGTCATTCGGGGCAAAGGATTCGATGTGGCAGAGGAGTATATGAGCGCTAAATTTATTCCCACTCCTCGAGCTGCTTTTTTAGGAGTTAATCTTTTGGCACGAGGATATGGTAAGGAAAAAGGTGTAGGTCCCATGGTTGCTCTTGATGTAGGAGGAGCGACTACCGATTTTTACTCTAATGTACCTGGTAACCCTCTCTATACCTATCCCTGGGATGACGTCCAAAAGAGACAAAAACGGACCATTTTGAAAACCCCAAATGTACCTCTGGCTTACCGTAGAGTGGAAGGAAAGTATGGTCTCGCCTATAATGCTGAGAACTTGAAGGAATTGAAAAGATACCAGAATGGGTCAATCCAGCAGGAGTTAAACAAGTTGTTCAATCAAAATTTTCCTGACTGCTGCATTTTAGCAAAGGACCCCTTCAGTCAATTTTTGATCAAACAGGATACCCAATGGCAGACCAATTTAGATGATTATCTCCAGTGGATACATAGTAATCCTCACCGCTTACCATTAACTAGAGAAGAGAGCTGGGTTCGTGCCTTCTTAACCAAAGAAATAATGAGGGTTACTACTTTGAACAACGTGGGTTATGTGAGAGAAACCGATGTATATTTCTTGCAATATGGAGTAAACTTTTTAGACCAAAATACAAACTTGCTTTTAATTGGGGGAGCTATATATGGCAGAGTTAGGGATAACAAACCATGGCAATTTGAAGACCTGCGTCTGATTGCGAGCGGAGCCCTGTTCAATGCTGAGGAATACACTAATATGCGTCCCAGTGGAAAACTTTTCCTAGATGCTCACTATATTGTTTCCACGGTAGGAGGCCTTTATGGCAGACTCGATCCCGAGAGAGCTGTGAGGATGCTGAAAAAGTACCTCATGCCCTTAAAGGTTGAAGTAGCTGCCTGGCAGAGATTTCCAACAAATAGCAAGAGTTTTTCCCGAAATCTGACCTGAGCATTCCTCTATCCACTCAATATACCATCTCACTTAC
>SOJT01000112.1 GCA_004376485.1 Candidatus Aerophobota bacterium
GATGCAGGGAATTCTTGGGCCAATCGTGAGTATTTCTGGATGGCTTCCTCGAACCTCTTGAGGTTGAAGAGAGCGTTTCCCGTCTCCAGGTAAGCATTGTCTACCCACTGAGACTTAGGATAGTTGTTGATGACTTTTCCAAACTCTTCCAGAGCCGCCTGGTAACCTTTTTGCTCAAAGTAACACAGGCCCCTCTCATGCTGGGCCCGGGCGGCTAGAGGGTCGTGAGGAGCTTGATCAATGACCTTCTGGAAAATCTTCAGAGCCTCTTCATATTCTGAGAGATAAAGGTAAGCCTCACCCAACTGGAAGGTGACATCTAGAGCATGAGCAAAAGAAGGAAATTCTTGATTTAGCCGACGGAAATAAACAGCAGCCTGGTCAAAGTCTTCCTGGTTGAGGTAACTGTAAGCCATTCCATACAGGGAGTCTACAGCATATTTACTTTCCGGGTACTCCTCAATGACCTTTTGATAAGCCTTCTGGGCCTCGGCAAGATCATTTTGGTAGTAGAAGCAGTCCCCCAGGCGAGTCCAGGCCTCGGGGAGAAATTTTGGTTCCGCAAAGGACTCGATGAGCTGTTGAAAGCCATCTTGTGCCTTAGCATAATTTTTCTCCTCATAATAGGTGTAAGCGATGCCCCTGCGCGCGTGTGCCTCCCACTTCTTCTGAAACTTCTCCAGTGCTCGCTGATAAGCCTGTCTTGCCTCAGAGTATCGCCCGAGCTGACAAAGAGCCTCAGCTCGCCAGAAATCCTCTCCAGCTCGGGCAAAATCTTCGGCAGCTTCGGTGTAAGAGCCCAATTCAAAATTGCAGTACCCCCTTTCCCGATAAGCCTGAACCAGAAATTTTGGGGTGGAATAGCGGGTAATAAAAGTAGAGTACTCTTTCTTGGCCTCCTCATAGCGATTAGTAAGATAGAGAACATTGGCTATTCTGTACTGGACTTCTGCCAAATATTCAAATTCAGGAAATTCATCCTTTACTTTTCTAAAGTTTTTCAAGGCCTCCGGATAATCTTCTAGCCTCAGATGGGCATAGGCCAGGGAATAGAGAAACCTAGGAAGGTGTTCACTTTGAGGATAGTCCTTGATGAGCTTCTCATAAGTGGAAATAGCTCCATCATAATTTTCGAGCTTGGAAAAACTTTCTCCTAGTTGAAGAAGGCTCTCGTCCACCAGCTCGCTCTCAGGATATCTTTCTAACAGAATCTCAAAGGCAGAGGCTGCTCTCTTGTAGTCGTCTAGGTGCCAGAAACTCATTCCCATACCGTACTGGGCCTTGTCACAGTTTGGATCCCTAGGAAAGGTGTCCAGGAACTTCTCAAATTGCAGAGCTGCCAGGCTGAATTTTTTTTCTTCAAAAAGACGCTGGGCGAATATATATTGCTTACTCGCGTCTTCCCCAGCCGCTAAGGGCGGGAAAAGAAAGAGAAAGCTGAGTAAGGCAATCATGATTCCTACAGGGCAGATTTTTTTCTTCATTTTTCTTCTTCTCCTCATTTTAAGAGAATTCTTGAGGTCATTCTACCGAGGGGTCATTTTTTGTCAAGAAACCGAATTAGAAGGCTCTGAAAACTAGAAGGTGCCTCTTAGAGAAAGGATGAAACCCGCTTTTGATCTAAGGATAGGACGTTTGACAGAGGAGGAATCCTCTTATAAGATGTTTGATAAGGGGGAAGGAATGATTTATCTTTCCTGGTGGGGGATGCTGACAAACTAACCTAAAAAGGATAAGAATGCCCACCTTCTTTGACTAATTTGAAAAGGGAACTTGATGAAAGAGTTTGTTCATCTTCACACCCACAGTGATTATAGCCTTCTGGATGGGGCCTGCTCCATTTCCCAGCTAATTAATCAGGCCTACCGATTCGATATGCCCGCTCTAGCTCTGACCGACCACGGAAATCTTTTTGGGGCTATAGATTTCTATACCAAGGCCAAGAAGAGAGGAATAAAGCCCATCATTGGCTGCGAAGTATACGTAGCTCCCACCTCTCGTTTTAAGAAAAGGAAAGAGAAGAAAGAGGAAGTAGCCTATCACCTCACTCTCCTGGCCAAAGATAGACAGGGCTATTCCAATTTGATGGAATTGGTTAGCTGTGGTTACCTGGAAGGTTTCTATTATAGCCCGCGGGTGGACAAGGATATCCTCTCCCAGAAAGGGGAGGGTCTGGTGGTTCTCTCTGGTTGCCTGAAAAGTGAAATCGCCTCACTTCTTCTCCAGGATGATCTTAAGAGGGCAAAGAAGGTCTGCTTGTCTTATCAAGATCTATTCGGGGAGGATTTTTATCTGGAGCTTCAATGGCAGGGCTTGGAGGAACAAAAAAAAGTTAATCAAGTTCTGATTGAGCTATCCAGAGAACTCTCCATTCCGCTGGTGGCCACCAATGATGTCCATTATCTCACCAGGGAAGATGCCAGGGCTCAGGATGTTCTTCTGTGTATCCAGACAGGAAAGACTCTGGAAGATAAGGATCGCCTGCATCTTTCCTCTTCCGAGTTTTATTTTCGCTCCCCTGAGGAAATGAATGAGCTTTTCTCCCATATCCCTGAAGCTCTTTCTAATTCTAAGGCCATCGCCGATAAATGTAACCTGAAGATAGAATTGGGGAAAATCCATCTTCCCCTTTATCAAACACCTGCCGGCTGTGATCTTGGCGAATATTTGAGGAAGCTTTGCCGGGAGAGGCTCCCTCATCGCTACCCTGAGGTCTCTCACCAGATAAGCGAGAGGATGGAAAGCGAACTCCAGATAATCAGCAAGATGGGATATGCTGGATATTTGCTTATCGTCTGGGATTTTATCAGATACGCCAAAGAAAGAAAGATACTGGTAGGTCCAGGCAGAGGTTCAGTGGCAGGGAGTCTAGTGGCTTATGTACTGGGAATAACTAATATCGATCCTCTGAGCTACGGCCTTTTTTTTGAAAGGTTCTTGAATCCTGAAAGAACGGCTATGCCCGATATTGATATTGATATTCAGGACGAGAGAAGAGGGGAGGTCATTGAGTATGTAAGACAAAAATATGGGCAGGACAATGTCGCTCAGATCATTACTTTTGGAACTATGGCCGCCAGAGCCGCGGTGAGGGATGTAGGAAGGGTACTGGGGATGCCCTATAGCAAAGTGGATCGGATTGCCAAACTTATTCCTTTTAACAGGGAACTTAAAATAGCTCTGGAGGAGAGTTCAGAGCTAAAAGAGCTGATTAAGGAGGACGAAAAGGTAAGGAGCCTTTTTGAAATTGCCCGGAGAATAGAAGGGCTAACCCGCCATGCCTCCACCCATGCAGCGGGGGTGGTCATCGCCCCGGATAAGCTGACTCACTACACTCCTCTTTATCGAAGCAGCAAAGATGAGATAACTACTCAGTATGAGATGCATTCTCTGGAAAACATCGGTCTTTTGAAGATGGACTTTCTTGGTCTGAAGACCTTGAATGTTATTGATCACAGCCTTGAGCTAATTAGGAAGAACAAGGATAAAGAGCTGGATCTGGAGAGAATGTCTCTGGAAGATGAGCTCACCTATCAGCTTCTTTACCGGGCGGAGACTCTGGGTGTTTTTCAGGTAGAAAGCCGGGGCATGCAGGATCTTTTGAAGAAACTTAAGCCCCGGAAATTTGAGGATCTCATTGCTCTTTTGGCCCTTTACCGACCAGGGCCCCTGCACAGTCGGATGGTGGACGAATTTATTAACCGAAGGCATGGTCGCAGCGAAGTCAAATATCTCCATCCTAAACTGGAGCCTATCTTGAAAGAAACCTACGGGGTGATTCTCTATCAGGAGCAGGTCATGCAGATTGCCAATCTTCTGGCTGGCTTTAGCTTGGGGGAGGCAGATATATTGAGGAGGGCTATGGGCAAGAAAAGGCCCAAGCTTATGGATGAACAAAGGGAGAAGTTTCTTGAGGGAGCCAGCCAGAAGGGGATTGAGCTCTCCACGGCCAGACGGATCTTTGAGCTGATGGCTCATTTCGCCGGCTATGGTTTCAACAAATCTCACTCCACCGGCTATGCTCTTATTGCCTACCAGACAGCCTATTTGAAGGCTAACTATCCTCTGGAGTTTATGGCGGCTCTCCTCAATTCAGAGAGGGAAAACACGGACAAGCTGGCTTTATATATCAATGAGTGCAAAAGGATGGGAATCCCGGTTCTACCTCCCAATATTAACCGCTCATGGGCTACCTTCAGCGTGACACGAGACAGAATAGATTTTGGACTTACAGCGGTAAAGAACGTGGGAGAAGCAGTCATATCCTCCATTATAGAAGAGAGGAGGAGGGGAGGGAGTTTTACCTCTATCTTTGATTTCTGTAAAAGGGTGGACCTGAGGATGGCCAATAAGCGAGTAATGGAGAGTTTGATTCGATGCGGAGTCTTTGACTCTCTGCCTGGCCATCGCTCGCAGAATCTGGCCGTGGTGGATCAAGCTACCGAAGAAGCCTCGCTGGTTCAGCGTGATAGACAGAGGGGACAACTTTCCTTCCTGGAGACTCTGGAGAGTCAGGAGAAAATTTCCCTGAAGGAAAGATTTCCCTCCATAGAGGAGGTTCCTGAAAGGAGAAAGCTCCTCTGGGAAAAAGAACTTTTAGGTATATATGTGAGTGGACATCCCCTGGATCGTTATCGTAAGCGAATCACCCATTATCTGGCCAACCCCATTCGGGATGCGCGGACAATGAAGGAAGGCTCCAGAGTACGAGTTATAGGAGTGATTAATAATCTTACCCTCAAGAAGGACAGGAGGGGGAAAAGGATGGCCTTCCTCAGGCTGGAAGATCTTACCTCAGAGATAGAAGTGGTTACCTTTTCCCGTCTCTATGAAGAGTCTTCTTCTTACCTTGGGGAGGGTAAGCTTGTGCTACTTAAAGGCCGCTTAGATATGGCCATGGACTCTCCTAAAATTGTGGCTGAGAAAATAGTTCCTTTCTCCAAAATTAACGGTTTCAGTCAGAAGCTCCATATCAATATTCCAGAGGAAAGGTGGGAAAATATAGATTTTGGGAGACTAAAGGATATTGTTCACTCTCATAAAGGAAAACATACGCTTTACTTGCATCTCACTGATTCCAAACAACAAAGGGTCACCATTCGCTCAAAGACAATTAAGGTGCGGTTTTCCGATGAGCTCATTTCTCAGCTAGAGGATGCATTAGGGGAAGGCTGCATATGGTTGAGTGAGGACTAGAAAGAGAGATCTTTGTTAGTGAAGAAGATAAGAGTGCATGTACTCATAAAGGGTAGAGTTCAGGGAGTTTTTTTTAGAACTGAGACTTGCCGAGAGGCTATCCAGCTTGGAGTGAAGGGATGGGTCAGGAATACATGGGGTAGCGAGGTAGAAGCAGTTTTTGAAGGGGAAGAAGAAGCCGTCAAAAGGATGATTGCTTGGTGCCATAAAGGTCCTCCTGCAGCCGTAGTGGAGGAGGTAGAGGAGGAATGGGGAAAGTTTCGCGGAGAGTTTGATACCTTCTCCAGTCGCTACTGAAGAAGAATCTAGCTCTTGCCTAGGGGTAGGGTGAGGAGATGGGGGAGAGAGGATATGGTATAATCGGGCTTGAGGGAAGGATGAGCCTTCTTGAGTTCCTTTCTTCCAGTGATTCCTGAGAGAACAAGTACAGTAGTTACACCGGCCCTCTTACCAGCCAAAATGTCTGTTTCCAGGCGATCTCCAATGAGGATACTCTCAGCCAGAGACCAGCCCTTCTTTTTTAGTAGAGTTTTAATTCCAGAGGGGTTGGGTTTACCCAGGATCAGGGGATTCTTGGCTGTTGAGGCTTCAATAGCCTTGACGATAGATCCGGCACCAGGAACAGTCCCTCTTTCTACAGGGTAAGTTAAGTCTGTGTTGGTAGCTAAGAAGTTAGCTCCTCTGACGATAGCCTGGTAGGCCAGCTTGAGTTTGGCAAAGGTGAAATTTCGGTCCATTCCTACCAGAACGGAGTCAATCTCCTCTAAGAGAGAGGTTATTTGAATCTCCGCATCCTTTAGCTCCTCCATCAGACCCGCTTCTCCAATGACAAAAACTTTGCTTTTCTTTCTTTTCTTATCTTGGCTAAAGTAGAGTGCTGCTAGATAGGAGGAAGGGAAAAGTTCTTTGCGCTCTACCTTAATTCCCATCTTAGTAAGTTTTTCTTGGTAGCCGGACCTGGATAAAGTGGAGTTGTTACTGAGGAAGGAGATTTCATCCCCTCTTTGCCTGAGGGAGGTTATGATCTCCTTGGCACCGGGAAGGAGTTTTTTCCCACGATAAATCACTCCGTCCATGTCAAAGACGTAAAGACTCAAAGCCTCCTCCCCATTCTTAAAAGCTCCAGTTCCTTATCCTTTAGGGGAACTACCTCTAGGTATTTCTTTCCTTTTCTCGACACTCGATAGTACTCTACTCTGGCTCCATCCTCAGGGGCATCGCTATAGCGGCAGGTGATGGAGGCTGCCTTGAGGAGAGTTTTCTCATCTATCTCTCCTCTTAAGACGCTGATGGGTCCTTGAAAGCTGACTACCTGAAGGCAGAAATCATCCGGGGTAGTTAACTCGAGGAGCCTCCTGTTCTCTTTCTCATTCCTTCCTACTACCAATCTAGAATTTGGTCCCAGACGAAAGTGCCTTCCTACCTTGAGGAGTTCAATCTCATTGAGATTTATTTTTCCCCGTAGCAAAAGATCTTTTAGCTTCTGGGAAAACATGGGATCGGTGAGGAGGCATCCACCGGCGGGAGCGGGGAATTCTTTTATGCCCATTTCCCTGGCCAGTTTAAGCTGAGGACGGCGGCTTCTTCCTTTGATTTCAAATAGTTTTTCCCGATTTACCCATCCTTTTCTCTCAGGCAAGGTAGGTAGTAGGTTTTTGGCAGTGAGGGGACGAAGAAGGTAATCTCCCCAGCCTGATTCTTCCCCTACTACTCCCAGGGCCCATCTATTCTGGGATTTTGGCCGCTCTCCCAGCACTTCCC
>SOJT01000162.1 GCA_004376485.1 Candidatus Aerophobota bacterium
CTTTCCGTCTTTTCTTTGATTTTTGTCCTTATTTTTTCATCTATCTCATTCACTTCCTTCCCTCTGCCCTTCAATAATTGCTCACCCTCAGGACTATTTGATTCCAGAAAAAAGATTCCTTCTTCCAGATCGGTAATCAGCAGATCCATTCCTTCCTTATCGTGGGGCCCACAAGCGAAAGAAGTGCAAAGACAGCTCTTTTCAGGATGATTACAAGATAATCCTACCAAAAGCGTCCTCTTCCGTTTCTCACGGTAATAGACGTCCTGAGTACCATCCAGGAATACCTTGTCCAGAAGAAGAAGGCTTCGAGCATCACAGGGACGAACACCCCAGATCACTCTTTTCTTGGAGGGTGGGTTCACCGGTTGTACTTTGCTCTGCTTAAATTGAAACAATACCTCTCGGGGAGGGAGGAAGAACTCTTTTACCGGTTTCAGCGAATTGGGATAATCCCATAGAATCTGCTCTACTTTTGTTACTGGCCTAAAGAGAATGAGTCCTTCCTCATCAATTGGAGCAATAACATCGTATTCTTTCATCAACCCCAACAATAATCTATTTAATTCCTCTTTTTTGAGTAATCTCTTCATAACTCTGCCTCGGCAAAAATCTATCGAATAAACTCCTGGGGATCGTCCACCCTGAAGTCAACCAAAGGAGGTTTCTTTTTTGAATCAAGACCAGGTACGTAGTTAAACATCGTCTGGATCTCTTTCTCCATTTTCTTGTTTAACCTCCTCAAGGGAATATTTACCGGACAAACCCGTTCACATTCTCCGCAATCAATGCATCTTCCGGCTAGATGAAAGGCCCTTACAATATTCCAGGTCGTATTACCTTTTAAGGAGGGAGAGGGAAAAATCCACTGCGGCACACTTTTTTCAGTAATGCACTCTGAGCAATAACATAACGGACAAACCTGGCGGCAGGCATAACAGCGGATACACTTTTCAAACTGTCGCTGCCAGAATTGCCAACGTTCTGAAGTAGACTTAGCTTCAAGCTCCTCTAGGACACTGTATTCTTTATCAGATTCTTTAGACTCAATTTTTGATGCTGAAGTTTTCGATCTTACCAACTCATCGTACATCCCCGGAATATGTACCTGACAGGTCCGACACTTTTCCAGTACTTGCCCCTTTTCGTCAACTTGCATCTGACATTCGAGTCCAATAATTTTTACCCTGTCCCGCTCAATCTGGTTTTCCTGCATAAGAGCTACAATGGATTTTACATCACAGCCTTTAGCTACTACACCCACTTTCCCTTTCACCTCTTTGAGATAAAGGGAAAGGTTATAGACACAGTGCTCGTCCCAGGTCAAGCGGTCTACTCCATCTTCGCTCTCTATGAAGCAAGGGGTAGTAAAAGAATTATTATTTGATTTCTGATAGCCAATAATAACTTCAACCTCTTTATTTTTGAGTAATTCTTTTGCTTTCTGGCGAAGTTGTTCAACCATTGTCTTCTTTCTTTTTTGAGAAATAGGTATTCGGCCCTGCCGACTCTACCACTTTCACTACATCCTTAACTACCTCAGCCCACTTATCTCCCTCTGCTGCTGACACCCAGCTCATATGAAACCTCTCTGGCTCAATGCCTATATATTCCAACAGCTTCCTAAAAACGGCGAAGTTACGGCGAGTGTGGTAATTACCTTCGCTGTAATGACATTCGCCCGGATGACAGCCAGATACCAAAACGCCGTCCAAACCTTTTTCCAAAGATTTCCACACAAACAAGGGATTTGTTCTAGCTGAACAAGGTGTGCGAATGACTATGACATTAGGCGGATATTTCTTCCGACTTCCTCCGGCTAAATCTGCTCCTGCATAGCTACACCACTTGCACAGAAAGGCAGCTATTTTTACCTTCTCCCGGGCAGGTTTTGACCCTAAATCTCTCTCTTTTATAGACCGGTTATCTTTCATCTCTCATCTCCCTTATCCGCGGTCAGACTCTCTATCTGGCCAAATATCTGTTCTTCAGTGAAACCGTCCAGGTCTATGGCTCCCGGCCGGCAAGCAGTGTTACAAGCACCGCAACCATTGCAGAGACTGGGGGCAATTTTGGCTACCCAGCGTTTTTGCTGAGTAACCCTATCCACAATTTCTTCTTTTTCGATAGCGCCAAAGGGACAAACCTCTTGGCAAGCCAGGCAACCACTACAGATTTCTACATCAACCCTTGCTATCTGTGGGTCTATCGGCAGTTTTTCATGGCTAAGCAAACCGCAGGCTTTAACTGAGGCAGCGGAAGCAGTAGCCACAGTATCAGGTATATCCTTGGGCGATTGACAGGCCCCGGTTAGAAACACACCGGTAGTTACCGTTTCCACAGGAGCGAGCTTAGGATGAGCTTCGGTAAAAAGACGATTCTGATCGTAGGGAATATGTAACATCTGAGCTAACTTGATGGCATCGGGACGGGCAATTAATGCAGTGGCCAGAACTACCAGGTCCGCATCGATTTCTATCTGAGTTCCACTTAGAGTATCACAGCCTCTTACCATAAGTCTTCCATTTCTCTGGAATATCTTGGATACTCTTCCTCTAAGATAGGTGGCTCCGTATTCATCCTGCACCCTTTCCACGAATTCCTCGTAATTCTTTCCCGCCGCTCTTATATCAATATAGAAGACATAGGCTTCTGCCTCCGGGTTGTGCTCTTTTAATAAAAGAGCCTGTTTTGCCGTATACATACAACAGAGACGAGAACAATAGGGCATCCCCCGGGCTTCATCTCTGGAGCCCACGCACTGAATAAAAACTACTTTCTTGGCTTCCTTGCCGTCAGAGGGACGAACAATCTTACCGCCAGTTGGTCCGGAAGAATTTAGCATCCTCTCAAAATGAAGACCAGTAGTTACATTTTTGTACTTCCCATAGCCATATTCACCATAAATAGAATGGTCAAACATGGTGAATCCAGTAGCTACAATTATGGCTCCAAATTTCTCTTCAATTACCTCATCTTTTTGCTCATAATCAATAGCCTCAAAAGGACAGACTTTCTTGCATATTCCACACTTTTTCTTATTGATGTACAGGCAGTGTTCCTGATCAATTACCGGTACATTGGGTACCGCTTGAGGAAAGGGAACATAGATAGCCTTGCGTTTTCCCAAATTCATATCGAATTCAGAAGGAAGTCTAACCGGGCATCTCTGCCAGCATGTTCCACAACCGTTGCACTTATTCTCATCTACTAAGCGGGCCTTTCTTCTAATTTTCACCTTGAAGTTACCCACATAGCCAGACACTTCTTCAACTTCGGAATAGGTGTATAATTTAATAAGGTCACTCTGATTCACCTCTACCATCTTAGGGGTTAGAATACAGGCAGCGCAATCCAGGGTAGGGAAAGTCTTGTCAAACATAGCCATCCTTCCACCAATACTGGGCTCTCTTTCCACAATCACTGTTTCAAATCCATTAAAGGCAACATCAATAGCCGCTTGAATTCCAGAAATCCCACCACCAATGATTAGAACTCTTTTCTCAACAGGTATAAAGGTAGTCTGAAGAGGATTATTCTTCCCCACCTTAGCCGCAGCAAGCTTGACTATGTCTATAGCTTTTAAAGTAGCCTCCTCTCTATCGTCGTGTACCCAGGAGCACTGTTCTCTAATATTAGCCATCTCGAAAAAGTAAGGGTTTAAGCCCGCATTCTGGGTGCAGGTCCGAAAGGTCTTCTCATGTAAGGAAGGAGAACAGGCAGCCACTACGATTCTAGTTAAATTGTGCTCCTTGACCATCTTTTGGATTAAATCTTGTCCGGGCTCAGAGCACATATAGCGATAATCAGTGGTGAACTTCACTCCCGGAAAACCCTTAGCTATTTCAGCCACCTTTTTAACATCAACTGTGGCTGAGATATTGGTGCCACAGTGGCAAACAAAGACACCTATACGTGCCATTTTTTTATCTCCCTATATAGATTCTAGGTAACCGCCAACTTTCTTTCCAACAACTTAGAAGGATTCACTATGTGTCTGGATAGACCGAGCTGGCGCATACTCATGCCCAACGCTAGGCCCAAAAGCTCCGTAAAATAAAGAATAGGTAAATTGAATTTCTTTCCACGTCTTTTCTCAATTCCTTTTTGTCTTAAGTCTAGATTGGATTGACACAAAGGACAGGCAACTAATATACATTCCGCCCCCGCCTCCAGAGCCTCATTCAGGATCTCCCCTGACAATTCAAAAACTATGTCGGTTTCTGATAAAGAAAACGATGCTCCACAACATTCAGTCTTGAAAGCCCAGGGCAAGGCTTCTCCTCCTAAAGCGCTAACAAGATTGTCCATAGACTGCGGGTCCTCAGGGTCATCGAAGTTTATCACACTTGGGGGACGTACTAGCAGACAGCCATAATAGGAAGCTACTCTTAATCCCTGCAATTTTCGCCTGGCCATCTCTTCCACTTTTTTCAACCCTACATCTTCAATTATCACTTGCAAGGGATGTTTTACTTCTATCTTCCCAGCAGAGGGCTTACCCAGCACTTCCTCGACCTCTTTCTTAAGCTTTGAATCCTCTGCTACTTCCTGCTTGGCTATTTTAAGCCGGTTGAAACAAGCCGCACAAGGAGCAACTACTGTATCTAAGCCCATTTCCTCGGCTAGAATTAAATTCTTGCAGGGAAGAGCTATACTAAGCAAATGACTGGTCACATGAGCAGGACTTGAGCCACAACAAACCCAGTGGGGAATCTCTTGTAGTTCTATGCCTAACTTCCGGCAGACTAATTGGAAAGAGATATCATATTCTCTGGCTGTTGAATGTAGAGAACAGCCGGGATAATAGGCTACTTTCATCATTTAGACTCCAGCTTTTCAACTTTACGCATTAGATACCTGACTTCCTTGCCTGGATTACTTTTTTGGGGCTTCAATTTAATCTTGCCCTTTTTGAGCATTATTGGTAAGAGAGAAACATCTTTAAAAGGCCGACCAGAAGCCATATTTAGCTTAGTGATCAGGCTGAGTTCATTTAGACGACCGTATTTTTCAATGGACCCCAGAAATATTCCATCAAAGAGAGGTGCAATCTGTTCTTTGGGTACAATCCCTTTCCGTTTGGCCAGAATTCTTAAAGCATCCATAATCTTGGCCAGGTCAATTCCCCGCGGGCACCTAACACTGCAAGTCTGGCAAGAAGCACAAATCCAGATAGTAGAGCTCTTCATTGCCTTATCTGTCAAACCCAATTGGGCAAAACGAGTGATTTGACTGGGAAGGTAGTCCATAGCATACGTCACTGGACAACCAGCAGAGCACTTACCACATTGATAGCAGAGACTTATTCTTTCCCCACATATTTCCTCGATTTGTTCAGCAAATTTGCGTCTGAATTTGTCGGAGGCGATTGAACACTTCATTTTCTTCCTTTCTAATTTGCTTAATTGGCCTATCTTTAGGAGAATTTCTCTTTAGCCTCCCGCTATTCCCTTTCTCCCCAAAAAGTAGGACAGAGCCTCTAACTCTATACTTAGATCCACATTCCTAAGTTTCACTCTGTCGGGCACAACGATTCTAACTGGAGCAAAATTCAAAATCGCCTTTACTCCCCCTTCTATCAACTTGCTGGCTACTGCTTGAGCAGCCTGAGCCGGAGTAGCTATGATTCCCATCTTTATTTCCTGTTCGAACAGAATCTGGGGAATCTTCTCTACATCCTCGATTTTCACTCCTTGCCAAACCTTCCCTATCTTGGATAGGTCATTGTCAAAGGCTACTTTTATTTCAAAGCCCTGCCGTTTGAACCCTGGATAGGCAAGAAGAGCTGCACCTAAATTTCCCATTCCTACCAAAGCTATCCGCCAAACTCTATCTACCCCAAGGATACGAGAAATTTCCTCTTTTAGTGTCCCTACCCGATATCCCTGGCCGGGGACTCCGAATTCTCCGAAATAAGCTAGATCTTTTCTTACCTGTCCGTCGGAGGTACCAACTAACTCAGCTAGTTCCTGGGAGGGAAGGACTCTTTCATTGTTTAGTCTCTTTATACTCCTTAAATAAACTGACAAACGTTCCACCGTCGCTTCCGGAACTTTGAATCTCGGCATCTATGTTATCCTTACGGAGACCGGTGTGTACTCATAAGTACTTTCACAAATGAGTGCGCTCATAAAATATGTCTATTGAGTTAATGCAACTATTTTAATTATATTAATTGAAATAATCATCTTAGTAGAGAATAGCACAAAAAAAAAGTTTGTCAACCCCCTACCCGCAGAAACCTTATCAGGGACTAGCATTGCAACACAGCCTAACTCCTGCACTCTATTTGATACTTTGCACCCGTGATTACTGTAACAAACATAGAGAACAAAAAATTCGACGCCTCTCTTTTTAGAGTTAAGAGCAGCATGCTATTTCGCCTTTTTCTTTCCTCTAATCTCAACTTTTTTCGCCTACAATTCATATATTATAAACAATAGCCTTCGAGTTTTTCTTCCTATTCTGTCGCTCAACCATGTCCTGTAGAGTTATAGATTCCAGGATATTATCTATAGCCTCTTTCATCTCTGCCCAAATGTCTCGGGTTACACAGAGCTGAGCCCGCTGGCAAACTTGAGGATCATCCACGCACTCCACCGGTGCCATAGAGCCCTCCAGGACTTCCATGATTTCGCTTAATCTTATCTGGGAAGGCAATTTAGCCAAGACGTAACCGCCACGAGCACCACGGATACTTCTCACCAGACCGGCCTTGCGCAGAGTAGTGATGGAATGCTCTAAATATTTTTCAGATACCTCCTGCCTCTTTGCTATGTCCCTTAACAGAACGGGCCCTTTACCAGAATTCAGAGCCAGGTCAAGCATAGCCCTTGCTCCATAGCGGCCTTTGGTAGAAAGTCTCATTTTCTCAATCCTTTTACTAATCCTATCGGAATTATAACTATTATACAAAGAATAGATTTGATGTCAAA
>SOJT01000080.1 GCA_004376485.1 Candidatus Aerophobota bacterium
GCCACAGCTTTTTTATCCACCAGGGCACTACCGGCTGAGATAACCGAAGCTCCAGCCTTAATAAATTCCCCGGCATTATCTAAACTCACCCCTCCGGTAGGATTAAGCAGGACCTGTGGTAAGGGTGCCTTTATGGCCTTGATGTAAGAGGGTCCACCTAATTGACCGGCTGGGAAAACCTTCACTACATCCGCTCCCATCTCCCAGGCGCTCATTATCTCAGTAGGAGTCATGGCTCCCGGAATTACAATTTTACTGTATCTTTTACATAGCCTGACCA
Source organism: Candidatus Aerophobota bacterium (assembly GCA_004376485.1). Lineage (GTDB taxonomy): Bacteria > Aerophobota > Aerophobia > Aerophobales > AE-B3A > SOJT01. The sequence goes on from SOJT01000080.1 coordinate 281, forward strand.
ATTCGGGGTTAAGGCAGGGTCCCACAATGAACTCGGCACCGGCCAGAATAGATGCCCGGGCAGTTTCCGGGTCGAGTACTGACCCCGCCCCTAACAATATCTCACCACCGGCCTCCTTGGCCAGCCTTTCCATAACCCCTATAGCACCCGGAACCGTCATAGTTATCTCAATGGTATTAATTCCTCCTTTTCTGATAGCCTCAACTACTTTAAGAGCCTCGTCGGCTGACTTTGCCCTGATGACGGGAATAACTCCGCCCTCAAGCATAATCCCTAGTTTTTCGCTTTTTTGACTCATACTTCTTTTCTCCTTTCATCTGATGGATATTTCTTTGCTGCACCTTATCAATCGAGAGATATCGTCCCATTTTCAAATCCTATCTTTCCTTCACTACCTGAGGATTAACAATTGATTTGGGTAGGTCTCCTTTCAGGACATTTAAGACTGCTTGAGCTGCTTTTGTTTTTAGTTCAGCGTAAGATTGCTCCGAATAATAAGAAATATGGGGTGTAATGATGAGGTTGTCCAATTTCAAAAGAGGATTTTTGGGGTCAGGTGGCTCTTTTTCCATAACATCCAGAGCAGCTCCGGCAAGTGAGAAAGATTACATGGGTCGATGAAGATACCTAACAGACGGAAGTAGTTCCTCGAGTCCTATTATATCCCAATCGTTTGGAGATAGCCTCACCCGCTTGGATCAAAGTTTTCTTTAACTTTCTCCTTCTACTAGCGTTCATACGGAAAGCAGGGGCGGAGAGGCTAACAGCCGCTATCACTGTGCCACGATGATCTTTTATGGGAGCAGCTAGACAACGGACATCTTTCTCGTGCTCTTCCCTGTCTTCTGCAAAACCTTGCTCTCTAACTTTGCTCAGTTCTTCTCTTAGCTTTTTCTTGTTGGTTATAGTATTTTCAGTAAAACGGGAAAGCCCTTTTTCCTTAATGACTTTTTCTTGTTCTTCTTCCTCCAGGTAAGCTAATAGAACTTTACCCAGCCCTGTACAATGAGCAGGTACACGCCTGCCCACTTTGGAAACCATCCTTATACTCTGAGAAGATTCCTCTTTATCTAGGTAAAGGACTTCTCCTTCTTCCAAGATAGCCAGGTGAACAGTCTCATTTGATTGATTTTGTAACTCCTTAAGATAAGAAGCAGCCTCTTTTGCTAGCTCCATCCCCTGGAGTTTAGCCATACCCAGTTCTAGTACCTTCAGTCCCAGTTGGTACCTTTGCGTATGGGAATCCTGCTCTACATACTCCCAATATCTTAAAGTGTCCAGAATGCGGTGGATGGTACTGGGGTAGATACCTAATCTTTTGCTGAGTTCAGCTATACTCAAAGGAGAGTTCTCTTGAAACAAAATCTCCAGAATTGCTAAAGATTTATCCAAAGCCTTCAGGGGATAGCTAGGTTCTTTTTTAGACAAGTCGTTCCTCTTCTATATTGTAGAGTACTAACGCAGAATGGCTGGACTCACTATAGACTTTTAGACTTTATCAAGTGCTATTTCAAGGAAGCAATTTGCTCATAAATGGGCACCAGAGCTTTGTATGCATTCTTAAAAATGCCAGAATACCCCCCAGCTCTGCTGTGGGGTCGTTCACTTGGAGCAGGTTTTCTTGATTAATTAGTACAGACTTAAATGCTTT
>SOJT01000168.1 GCA_004376485.1 Candidatus Aerophobota bacterium
TTTTGTCGTATCGCTCAACAATAAGATTAAGACCCTGAAGGGTAAGGTCAGGGTTTACCTGGTCAATCTCGTCCCAGTCCCTGGCCAGTAAGGTCCCCAGTCCTCCTGTGGCAATGACCGAAGAGTGTTTTCCCAGTTCCTTTTTTATTTCTCTCACTATCTCTTTCACCCCTCCCAGGGAATAGTAAAAATTCCCTGAAATCAAGGCTTCTTTGGTGTTCTTGCCAATGACAGAGAGGGGTCTTTTAAACTCTACAGCAAATAGGGCTTCTGCTTTTTCAGCCAGAGCCTCCAGAGAAGATCTTACCCCGGGAGCAATGATTCCCCCCAGATACTGTCCAGTCTCTGAGATGACATCAAAGGTAGTGGCTGTTCCAAAGTCCACCACTATAGCTGGAAGTTTATATAAATGGATACAAGCAGCAACATTGGCTATTCTATCTGCTCCCACTTCCCCAGGATTGTCCACCAGAATAGGAATTCCAACTTTCTCAGCTTCTACCTCAAAAGGAGTTAGGCCAAAATATTTAATCACTGCTTCCCTTAAGGGGACAAAGGTAGATGAAACTACGGAGGAAACTATAGCTTTTTCTATTTGGGGAATCTTTTCATACTCTCTTACCCAATGAGAAAGAAGGATTCCCCACTCATCTATCTCCTTTCTCGGTCGAGTGGCAAACTCACCTTTAAAGACAAGCTCCGACTTCTGGAATAGCCCCACTTTAACCAGAGTATTACCTATATCCAGGGCTAACTTCATTTTCCTCATCTTCCTTGTTTAAAGCCTCAGATATCCTTCCTCGGGTGTTATTTTTCTCTGAATGCCGCTCTCCAGCCTTAAGATGAGGTTTCCTTCCTCGTCAAGATCCTGAGCTAGACCAGCGATTTCCCCCTGCCCCGTTTGAACCCTAACCTGCTTCCCCAGTAAGGATGAGAGAAGACGGGCTCTGTCTAAGATGGAAGAAAAATCTTGCTCGGAGGCTATATATAATTCTTCCACTTCCTGCAAAAGAGTCCTGAGGAAAGTCTCTTTTTCCACAGTGTATCCCAGCTCCCTCTTAAGGGAGGTAGCTGTAGAAAGAAGAGATGGAGGAAATTCCTCTATATTCAAGTTCACCCCTATCCCCATCACCACAAAAATGACTTTGTCCTCCCTGCATCTTGCCCTGCAAAGAACACCACCCACCTTCCTCTTACCTATGACAGTATCATTGGGCCAGCGAATTTGAGAGGAAAGGGTGGGAAACATCTTCCCGCAAGTTATGGCAATTCCTACCGCTCCCAGTATATTCAAACCGGGAACCTGGGAAGAGGCAATTCCTTGAGGACGCAGAATAAGAGAAAACGACAGGCTGCCTGGAGGAGAAAACCAGTAATGATTCCCCCGTCCCTTTCCCCGGGTCTGCTCTCTGGCCAATACAACCTCTCCTTCCTCGCCTCCTTCAAGAGCAAGCCTGTAAGCAACATCGTTAGTAGATGCTACCTTAGAGTAGGAATGGATCTTTTGACCAAAAGTTCTAGTTCTCAAACTATGAAACATGAAAACCTCCCCGGGAGAAGTCCAGACCATCCAGTATTCTCTCCACTCTCACCTTATCCTCTTTTAGCTTCTTTGAGAGGTGATCTGGAGAGGTAAACTTTGCCGGCGCCCGGATCTTACTGACCAGTTCTATTTTAACCCTATCCCCGTAAATATGTCCACTGAATCCCAGAATATGAACTTCTACCCCAAACGAGGAATCCTCAAAAGTGGGTCTGGTGCCCACATTTATCATTCCTTTATAAAACCTTCCTTTAAGATTAACTCTTCCCGCATATACCCCTGAAGGAGGCAAAAGCTTCTCCGGATGAGACGCCAGATTCGCCGTAGGATAACCTAAAAGACGGCCCCTTTTCTTCCCTCCTATCACCTTTCCTGTAATGGTGGGATATCGCCCCAAACCCCGGGTCACTTTCTCTATTTCTCCCATCTTTAGCCATTGACGGATCAAAGAACTTGATAGCTTCTCTCCCCCTACCCTCAGGAGAGGAACTATCCGGAGTTTAAATCCAAAACTGCTCTGATTTTCCTCTAGCCACTCTGTGTTTCCTTGCCGCTCGCGCCCAAAAACAAAGTCTTTCCCCACGATAAGCTCTTCAAACCGAAGATTTCCCCGGAGCTTCTCAAGAAAAGCCTCGGGGAAAAGAGAGGCTAGATGAGCGGTAAATTGAAGAGCCACCACCAGATCCAGGCCCAATCTTTTGAAAATCTCCTTTTTTTCTTCCCAGGTAGTAAGGAGGGATAAAGGTCGGCCATGGAAAAACTCAGAAGGATGAGGACGAAAAGTAACCAGAGAACTCCTGGCTCCCTGTCTCTTAGCTTCCTGGATAACCTCCTTGATAATCTTCTGGTGTCCTCTGTGGACTCCATCATAGAAACCCAGTGTCAGAACAACCTTTCCATATCCTCTATCTCGAGGGAAGCCCTGCTTAACCTCCATCTTAAATCAATACTCTCAAGTATTTAAACCCTACTTTATCTTTAGAAAAATGAGATGCTTTTTGGAGACTAATGGCCACAGCAAGAAGTCTTCCATCTGGCGCACATAAACGAACCCTATCTCCTTTATCTAAGTCCGGGGGTGAATCATCCAGATGGGAAATATAAAGAGGTCTACCCCAGCTAATTACTCTCTCCGCCTCTTTCTTTACCTTAACCAGGGGAAGATGGGGTAAGGCATCCCTCAAACCTATAAGGACTCTATCCGCCCTATCCCCTGCCATAATTTTTTCTAAATCCTCAAGTGTTTTTGCTTTCTCTAAAAGAAAGGGGCCAATCTGGGTCCGCCGAAGAGATGCTTGATAGGCTCCGTATCCAGAGTGTTTTCCCACCTCAGCACATAGACTTCTAATATAAGTCCCTTTTGAACAGTGAATTTTGAACTTTACCTGAGGATGACGACCCTCAATAAAATCCAGGAGGGATAGAGCGTAAATCTCTACCTGTCGAGGGGGGGGAGTAGGTTCTAATCCCTCTCTAGCTAATTTATACAGACGCTCACCCTTCCAGTGAACAGCAGAAAAAATAGGGGGAGTCTGAGTAATCTTTCCCCTGAGATGGGTAAATAGATTCTCTACCTCATCTCTATCCAGACTGGAGGCATCTTTCTCATCCAGGATTTCAGTTTCTTCATCCATACTGGAAGTGGTCAGTCCAAAGACCATGACCCCCTGGTATGTTTTATCTAGATCCTGCAGAAATGAGGTGAGCCGGGTAGCCTTCCCTATGCATATCAAAAGGAGTCCAGTAGCTGCTGGATCCAGGGTTCCCGTATGGCCTACTTTCCTGGTATAGAAAATTCGTCTCACCCTATCTACCACATCATGGGAAGTGATCCCCTTTGGTTTATCTATTAACAAAAGTCCGTTCATCCTTCTTCTCTAAATAATCTCTATTTTTGAGTCAATAAGGATAATATCTTTCTCCCTTTCCACAAAATCCATAATTTTGGCGAGCACGCTATGGGCAAACCTGACGTTAGTGGTGAGGAAAGCTACCCCTAACTGGGATCTTTGCCACAGATCCTGGCAGTCAACTTCCGAAATGGAAACGTTGAAACTTCTTCTTATTCTGCTAGTTAAACTCTTGATAATGCGCCGTTTATCCTTCAAGGAACTGCTGGATCCTAGCCGAAGATCTATCCATAGAATTCCGACAATCATCTTTATTCAGGATGTTTAAGAGGAAAAAGCTTACTCTAAAAACAGGTCAAAAGAATTTTGGCAGAAGAGGGAATGAAAGCGAAAAAGACTGGTAAGTTTTTCGAGGTGAATATCACAATGAAAGGTATGCTGAGCTAGTCGGCTTTTCTGGCTTCGTAGATATGAATAATATCTCCTTTTTCTACCTCATTAAATCCCTCTATATTTACCCCGCACTCCAGTCCTACACTTACTTCGGATACATCCCTCTCGAATCTCTTAAGACTGGAAATGGTTCCCTCACCTAACATCTCACTTCCTCGAAAAACCCTTGCTTTACTTCCCCGAACCACCTTTCCTTCAGTAACATAGGAACCAGCAATCACACCGACCCTGGTAATTCTAAAGGTATCCCGTACTTCAGCCTTTCCAATGATGACTTCCTCATACTTGGGCTCCACTAGAGCCTCTTGAGCCTTTTTAATATCATCTATAATCTCGTAGATGACCTCATACTGTCTCACTTCTACATTTTCTTCCTTCGCCAAATTCCTACTTTCCCCGCTTATCCCCACATTAAAACTAATTACTATACCCTTGGAAGCAGAGGCCAAAAGCACGTCAGATTTATTGATTTCTCCGATTCCCCCATGAGTAATATTTATTCTTACATTCTCGTTCTCCAAGTTCTTCAACACATCTCCTAGAGCTTGAAGAGAACCCTGAGTGTCGGTCTTAATAATGAGGTTAAGAGTCTTCTTTTCCTCTTTCTTCTCCTGATAAAGGGTCTCTAAAGTTACCTCTTTCCTTTTCCAAAGATTCTTCTTTCTCTCTTCCTCCAGAGCCTGCTCTGCTAATCGACGGGCTTCTTTCTCATCACGTGCCTTTTTAAATATACCACCGGGGTGCCCAACGTCAGACAGTCCCAAAACCTTTACTGGTGTGGAAAGACCTGCCTCCTTTAGCCTTCCTCCCTTCCAGTTAATCATTGCCTTTACCTTACCATAAACGTGGTCTCCAATCAGGATATCTCCAATCCTTAAGATGCCTTCCCGTACCAGCAAAGTAGAACCAGCACCCTTCTGTTTGTCCATCTCTCCCTCTATGAGTACCCCCTGGAAATCACCCTCCGGGTTCCCCAGCAGCTCCAGCATTTCGGCCTCCAGAAGAATCATCTCTAGAAGGTGATCCAGACCTTCACCAGTTAAAGCTGAAACCTCTACGCAGATAGTCTCCCCTCCCCATTCCTCACAAGATAAATCGAACCTCCCCAGTTGCCGTTTGACTTGATCTGAATCGGCGCTACCCAGATCAATCTTATTGATAGCCACCACAATAGGCACCTTGGCTGCCCGAGCATGATCAATTGCCTCAATGGTCTGGGGCATAACTCCATCATCAGCGGCAACAACAAGAACAACAATGTCGGTGACTCTGGCGCCGTGAGCCCGCATGGCAGTAAAAGCTTCATGGCCCGGTGTGTCAATAAACACTATTCTCTTATTTTGAAATATAACTTCTGAGGCTCCGATAGACTGGGTAATACCCCCCACCTCCCGTTTGGCCACATGAGTTTTGCGGATACCGTCCAGCAGGGAGGTCTTGCCGTGATCCACATGTCCCAAGAAAGTTACCACAGGATCGCGAATGACCTCTTTTCCCTCCCTGGGGGTGGGTTTCCTCCTAGTGGCTATTTTCTCCTCTATTTTACTCACCTCTTGAGGAGAAAGACTGCCCAGGGAACCCTTCACCTCAATTCCCATCTCGGAAATAAGGCTTAAAAGATCCTTGGTGGGCATTTTTAATTTTCTAGCTAACTGGTAAACTCGCATCTTTTCCATCCAGGTCTAGTCGGCTATTTCTTTAGCCTTATTGAAAATTCTCTCAGCTGTCTTGGGTCCGATCCCGGGGACTTTTAGTAAATCTTCGGTGCCCTCTCTTACAATATCCTTGACCGTTAAGAATCCAGCCTGTTTGAGGGACTCCACAATTTTCTCTCCTACCCCGGGTAGATCTTTAAGGAAAGCGGCCTCCTCCTTTATTTGTCCCACCGATCTAATATCAATCTGCCAACCCGTCAGTTTAGCTGCTAGTTTGACGTTCTCTCCCCTGCTCCCAATAGCCAGAGAAAGTTGATCATCTGCTACAATAGCTTTTGCTTTTTGCGAGGTTTCATCCAGCTTCACTTCCAGTACTTCGGCTGGCTTGAGAGAATTTTTTACAAAGATAGCTGGATCCTCGCTATACCTTATTATGTCTACTCTTTCACCCTCGAGCTCTATCAGGATGGCTTTGATACGCGAACCTCGAACCCCTACACAGGCTCCCACCGGGTCTACCCTCTCTTCCTTTGACTCCACCACCACCTTGGCTCTTCGGCCAGGATCCCGTTTTATCTCTCTTACCTTAACAATCCCTTCACCAACCTCTGGCACTTCGAGCTCAAAGAGCTTTCTCAGGAAATTGGGATGGGTCTGGGAAAGGGTAATGCGAGGACCTTTAGACTCCCTGGTGACCTTGAGGATATAAGCCCTGATCCTTTCTCCCTGACGGTATCTTCTATTGGCTAATTGTTCCCTCTCTGGTAGAATACCTTCGGTTCTGCCCAAATCGATGAGAACAAAATAGTCAGTTCGATATCTCACCGTTCCACTAATCATCTCCCCTTCTCTTTTCTTGAATTCTTCGTAAATCATATCTTTTTCTATCTCAACAATCTGCTGCATCATCACATATTTGCCGGTACTAGCAGCAATTCTTGAGAACTGGACAGGATCGACCTCAACTTCTACCCGCTGCTCCAGGGTTAAGTTTTTGTCGATTCTCTTTGCTTCTTCCAGAGAAATCTCCCTTCCCGGGTTCTCCACGTTGTCCACAACCTCTTTGGTTACCATTACCTGAACTTTTCCCTCACTTTTGTCCAAAATGAGCCTGAGATCCAGAGCGGGTTCATTGTATTTTTTCTTATAAGCAGAAGCCAAAGCTTCCTTTATGCTCTCCAGCAAGGCATCCAGAGAGAGACCTCTTTCTCTTCCGATCCTCTCCAGCAAAAAGAAAAATTCACTATCTTGCATTTTCAAGTAGCTCCTTCAAGCCTCTCACTTAATAAATTCTGAGGGTGAAAGACCGAAATCTTTCACCCCCTATAATATAGCCCATAGAGAAAGAATGTCAAGAATACGCGGGAAAGTCCCTCGATACCAGTACAAGTTAGAATAAATCGAGCTGCG
>SOJT01000037.1 GCA_004376485.1 Candidatus Aerophobota bacterium
TTTATCATAAAATAATATTCTTAATTGTTGAATTTATTATATTAAAATATTTTTATTTGTCAAGTAAATCTCAGAGCTTCCCCTCTCTGAAAGATGCTCTCTGAAAAGAGTTCCCACTTTATAGCCATGTAACCAGCCAGAAGCGGGCCATGCATTTTTGAATAGAATAACTTTTGTTTGACATCTGAGGCTCGCACTGATATTGTAGGAAAGACAGGGGAACTCTGAAGTGGGCGCAAGAGCTGCGTCTTGTGAAGGAGGCAATATTGTTTATTAGCTTTGAAGGGATAGATAAGAGCGGCAAAACTACTCAAACCTCTCTACTTGCTCAGTATCTTAAAGAGAGAGGCCACCGGGTGCTGAAGACTTCTGAGCCGGGGGGGACAAAACTGGGGATAAAAGCGAAAGAAATCTTGCTTGGTCCATCTCACCCCAAAATGAGCAAAATCAGCGAGCTCCTCCTTTACCTGGCGGATAGAGCTGAACATGTGGAGAAGATTATCAAGCCGGCTTTGGCACAGGGAAAGATCGTTATCTCCGACCGTTTCGCCGACGCCACTCTTGCCTATCAGGGATACGGAAGAGAGCTCAAGATGGAGTGGATCGAAGAGTTAAACAGGATCGTTACCCAGGATATTCTTCCCGACATAACTTTCCTTTTGGATATAAACCCTTCTCTGGCCAGACAAAGGGGAGAGAAGAAGGATAGGATGGAGCAAGAGGGGCAAAGCTTTCACCAAAGGGTCCGTCAGGGATATCTTGAGCTGGCCAAATCTCATCCTGAAAGGATAAAGATAGTTCCAGGAGAAGAGCCACCCCAGAGTATTCACCTTACCATTAGAGAAATACTATCTCCCTATCTAGCATCTGGCGAGCAAAAGAAGAATTCTCCAGAGAAAGCTCGTCTAAAAAGAGCATCAATCGAAGGAAGTGAAGATGTCATTTGAAGAGATAAGAGGGCAAAGAAGAGCCATCCGGATACTGCAGAATGAAGTAGCTGCTGGATCTATTTCAGGAGCATACTTGTTTATCGGGCCTGATGGAGTGGGCAAGAACTTGACCGCCCTCAATTTTGCCAAAGTACTCAATTGCAAAGAAGGTAAGATAGATAGTTGTGATAGGTGCTCTTCCTGCCGAAAGATTGACCGATTATCCCACCCTGATCTCAGAATCATAGAGCCGAAGGAGGACTCCATTAAGATCGAGCAAATTCGGACGCTAAAAAGAGAAGCTGCCTATAGCCTCTATGAAGGGAAGAAAAAGGTGTGGATAATAAGAGATGCAAATAAGTTTACCCAGGAGGCAGCTAATTCCCTCCTCAAGATATTGGAAGAGCCGCCTCCTCAGGTGGTAATTATCCTTATCTCTCAAACTCAGGAGAAATTGCTTCCCACTATCACCTCCCGTTGTGAAACTATCCCCTTTTCCCCTCTTTCCTCATCCGAGATAAGACAGATTCTGAAAAAGTATCTGCCTCCTACTTCTCCCAGGGCTCACCTCGTGGAGAAACTCGCCCGGGGAAGAGTTGGAGAGGCTATTCTTCTTTTGGAAGATGAGGATATCCTGAACCTTAGAGAAAAAGTCTTGAGCAGCTTGGAGGAAAACCTTAATCTGGAGCAGATTTTCCATTTAGCGGGGAGCTGGAAAAACTTTCCCCCACACCAGCTTGAGAGAATTCTAGATATGATTCTTTTCTGGTTTCGGGATCTTCTGATTCTAAAATACGGGGGAGGTGAGCGGATCATAAATCATGATAGAATGGATAGGCTTAGAAGACAAGGGAATAGATATTCCTCCTCAGGTTTAAGCAAGGCTATAGAGACGGTAGAGGCAACCAAACGGCATCTGACATACAGAGTCAATGCGGCACTAGCCCTGGAAGATATGTGGCTAAGGCTAAGAGAGTGTGAATTACGC
>SOJT01000157.1 GCA_004376485.1 Candidatus Aerophobota bacterium
ATCTCTTGATAGAGGAACTCTGGTTTTGCCCAAGTCATATGGGGCCATATTAATTGCCCCTCTATTATCGACTAAACGAATCTAAAAAATAATAGTATGATTTAAAACAGCGCGGGTGTCAAGTATTATTTCCGTATTTGACAATGAGCTCCAAAAATGCTATAATACTGATGTCTTGAGTAACGTAGTCCATAGGAGGATAACCAATAAGGCGAGGTATCCGAAACTGCAGAGGGTCAATCCAGGAGCCTTCTGAGGATGAGGAAATGTACCTACCCAGGTTATCGACAGATGAACCCGTTCTCTTTCAAATAGAGGGAATGGGGTTTTTTCTTTTTAATAGAGAAACGTAGCATGCCGCGGCAAAACTCTGATTAGGCAACTTTACCGGCCAAATGTTAAGAAATAGCAAAATAAGATTATCACCAGCATCAGTCAAATTTCCAGATAGGTAGAAAACATCAAGAGCTGACCCCGTCTGCTAAAGGCTTTATCCCGTGGGAGGCCCCGCAAGAATCAATAAATGCCAAGAATAGTAGCCGATTATTTATGGGGACTAGAGTTTGGGACATTGCAGTCATTCAACGGAAAACTAACAGATGAGTTGCTTGATCGCCAGGTTTTACAACACTTATACCTTAAATTACCGGTTACCTGCTCCCGAGGCCATTATACCAGTGACCTTAACTTAAGAAATGGTACTATTAATGAGGACAGATCCGTTTTTTTATTCTTTTGCCAGGAAAATACGGTATCATAAGTTAGCGGAAGAGAAGGCGAACAGAAAAATGCACTTTAGCCGAAATCTCTTCCATACTTACAAAATCAAAATTGAAGAGGGCTAAAGTAACGAAAGTATTTGTCGGTTTAAAATAACACATGAGGAGGTACAACAAAATGGCAGTGAAATGGGAAAGGACTTGTTCGTGGATAGTCCTTGGGGGTATCTTACTGATTGCAAGCCTTCTGACCGTGGGGAGCCTTGCAGCCCAGGAGAAGGTCATGAACCTCGAGACCTCAGCGGGACCCTTACGGATTACGGGTATCGGGCATGGTTCTTTGATGCTTGAATTTGGCGATGTCCTCATCCATGTTGATCCCTATTCAGGGGCAGGGGACTATGCGAGCCTCCCTAAGGCGGATCAAGTGTGGATCACCCATGCTCATCGTGATCATCTGGATCCAGCGGCCATCGACCAAATTAGAAAGGAGGGCACTCTATTTGTGGCCGATCCCGAATCGGTGGAGAAACTGGGGGACAGTCGCGTGATAGCGATGAAGAATGGGGACAAACGGAACATTGACGGCGGGATCGCCATTGAAGCCGTGCCGGCCTATAACCTGGTTCGTGAACGGCAACCCGGGGTGAAGTTTCACCCCAAGGGATCGGGTAATGGATATGTTGCCACCTTTGGCGACAAGCGAATCTATATCGCTGGAGATACCGAAGCTAACCCTGGGATGGCCTCTCTGGCTCCAATTGATGTTGCCTTCATCCCTATTGATGGTAACTACACCATGTCTCCTGAAGAGGCGGTTGGCTGCATCAAGGTGATCTCACCCAGAATGGTCATACCCTATCACCAGTTCCAATCTGATCCTAACGTAGTGGCAGAACTTCTGAAAGGATCAGGCATTGAGGTACGGGTATGGGCAATGCCCTGAGCGGATTCCTGAGATCTCTGGTGGGTGTGCGTGCTGCTTGAAGGGGATGCACGTCTGTAACTCTACCGAGAGTTGGGAGGAGCGGGACTCATTAGATGGGAAGGCGAAAAGAACTTCTTGGCTGGCAGGATTCGATGGTTCAGATATAATTCGGGGAGAGTCCTGCTCAGTTTCCAATGGGGGAGCTTTGGTAGCGATTCGAATAAAAAGGACCCCCCGGTTGTATATATGTATGAGGAAGAAGTATCTT
>SOJT01000181.1 GCA_004376485.1 Candidatus Aerophobota bacterium
ATGAAAATCTATGATCTGGTAATAATTGGAGCAGGGCCAGCAGGTTTAACTGCGGTCATTTATGCCCAGAGGGCGGGTCTGGATGGATTAGTTTTGGAAAAGCTAGCCCCGGGAGGCCAGATCCTCCTCACAGAAAGAATAGAGAACTATCCTGGCTTCCCCGAAGGAGTCTCCGGCCGCCAGCTTATCAGCCTAATGCAAAAGCAGGCCGAGAACCTGGGAATGAAATACGAGCAGGAAGAGGTAAAAAGAATTCGCTTATCTCAGGATAAAAAAATCATTACCACTGAGTCTGGGAAGGAGTACAAAAACCTCACCGTGATTATCGCCAGTGGGGCAAAGCCGAAAAGACTGGGGATAGAGGGAGAAAGAGAGTTTACCGGTCGGGGTGTCTCCTACTGCGCCACCTGTGATGCACCTTTCTTTAAAAATGAAGAAATACTGGCGGTTGGAGGGAGCAGTGCTGCGGCAGAGGAAGCTCTCTATTTAACCAAATTTGCCAGAAAGATTTATCTTGTCCACCGAAGAGGAATGCTCAGAGCAGAAAAGATTCTTCAGGAGAGGCTTTTTAACAATGCGAAAGTAGAGATAATCTGGAAATCCACAGTTGAAAAGATCTATGGGGAAGGAAAGGTTGAAGGAGTTTTGCTTAAGGAGCTGGAGAAGGGAAAATTAAGGAATCTCTCCTGCTCAGGAGTATTTATTTTCATTGGTCTTAAGCCTAACACCAATTTTGTAGAAAATCTGGTAGAGCTGGACAAAAATGGATTTGTAAAAACAAACAGGGATATGGAGACTAGCATCGAGGGCATCTTTGCCTGCGGTGATGTGCGAGAGAACTCCCTAAAGCAAGCTATAGTAGCCTGTGGTGAGGGAGCCCTGGCTGCTCATATGGTGGGAAAATATCTGAGTAAAGTAAAAGGAATCGAATATAAATAGAGAGTGTGGCTGGAATTTTTCAATGAAAATAATCTCTCTCTCCATCATCCTCCTCTTTTTTATAGGAGGTTGGTCTGTTATTAGTCCGGGAGAGGCTGCCGATTATCCACATGTCACTGAGAGTGGTTTCACCACCCTACCCGCCAGTACCCGAGCCATGGGAATGGGAGGAAGTTTCGTAGCAGTTGCCGACGATTATGGGGCCTCCACTTTTAATCCAGCCGGGCTGGTGCAGCTTACCCAGAAAGAAGTGGGGGCTATGTACAGTGATCTTTATGGACTCGGCCTTCTCGCCTACAACTTTCTATTCTGGGTGGTGCCTCCTACCATCATGGGAGCAGGAGGAATTAGTTGGGCTCACCTCTCCAGCAATCTTGAGCCGGAGAGATGGGACTACGATATGTTTTCTTATTCCTACGGACAATCTATCTCTCCCTCCAAATCATCCTCCAGGAGAACAATCAGTTCCTGGGGGGTAAATTTGAAGTACCTTAAACAGACCAGTCCCTGGGGAGCAAGCAGTGGGTACAGTATGGACCTGGCTTATTTTATGCGAAAGGAAAAAGTCTCCTGCGGGATCAATGTTCAGGACTTAGTCTCGGTGAGGCAATGGAGCACCGGAAGAAGAGAATCTATCCCTATGAATGTAAAAATTGGCACCGCCTATAGATTCAGCCCTTATCTTCTGGTGGCTCTAGATGTTGATATTTCGGGGACAGATTTTCTCAGGGATGCTCGATTGGGAGGAGAGTGGTGGATAACTCCCAGCTTTGCCCTAAGAGGGGGGATGAGCACGCTATTCCAAAAAGATCCCTTTTTGACTTTGTGTGGAGGGATAGGTTTTGACTTCCCTCTGGAAGATCTAAGGAAAAAGGGGGGAGTTAAGTTTGACTATGCCTTCGCCTATAACCAGGCACTGGGAAATACTCACCAATTTTCCCTTTCTCTTCGCTTCTAAGT
>SOJT01000088.1 GCA_004376485.1 Candidatus Aerophobota bacterium
CAGGCCCAACTCTCAGAGATACCCTGCATCGTAAAAGATATAGATCAGCGTCTTCGACTCATTCACCAGCTAGTTGAAAACGTTCAGAGACAGGATCTCCCCACTTTGGAAGAAGCAGAGGCTATCCAGACTCTAATTCATAATCGAAGAATAGAAAACCCACACTACTCCCAGAGAGAAGCAGCCAGAGAGTTGGGCCTGCCAAAAAGCTATGTTAATGAAATGCTCACCTTACTGAAACTCCCCCAAGACATAAAAAGGAGTGTCCGGACATTGGACACTGTGCCCAAATCCTTGCTGTTACTACTTATGAGGCAAGGTGATGAGAAAAATATAAGGGAGTTTTACAGGAAGATAAAGGAAGGAAAATTAACGGTCCGAGAGGCAAAAACACGCCTCAAAAAATCAAAAAGTAGAAGAGGAAGACCTAGATACTACCAGTACACATTCCAGGCTCCTGAAAAAGATTTTACCCTAAGAATTAAGTTCAAGAAAGTCAAGGTAGACCAATCCGAGATAATCAGCGCTCTCTCCCAGGCGCTCCGTAGTTTAAGGCAAGAAACAGTATAGGCCGTCTATCGGATCGCCGCCGGAATTTTTGAAACTCTAGGACTTACTCACTTTTTTCTTTCGGCGCAAGGTTTTCCCAAATCTGAGAAGAGCTGTCTCGAACTGGATAAAATCTTTTCCTTTGACTTTAAATTCATCCCACACACATTTTAAGTCTTGCAAAACCTTCTCATCACTTATCTCTTTGGTAAATCCCAAACTCCTGGCAGCTTCTACGGTCAGGCTTGTGGGAAGAGGGTCCGCTTTCTCCCATATACATCTTAAGTCCCTCAGGAAAATAGCTACGGTAACCTGACCCACCCCTTTGCCGAGATTCATTAGCTTCTTCTCAAGGTCCCTCTCATCAATCGCTTTTGAATAAAGGATATTCAAATCACCCTGGTATCCCTTAGGAAGGTTTCCTGCCACTTCCAGAAGTTTGGTCGCTGTTTTATAATCATAACGCACATATCCTCCCTCATCCAGGATAGCCACAAGCCCATCCCAACCTGTATCCCTGATTTTCTCGGGTGATAGAACCCCCTTTTTTTCAAATTCCCTGTACGTTTTCATGGCAATGGACTCAGAGATTCTGGCTCCAAAGAGAAGAGAGGCTAAAAACCACTTGAATATCTCACTCCTTTCCCGAGACAAAACATTGATACCCAAAAGGTGAGAGTATGTCTCGCCAAATTCCTCCACGAGTTTCTTAACTGATCTTGCCCTTTTCATTCTACATCCTTTTCCTTTACTACTCCTACTCTGTACTCTCCCGGAGGAATGACTCCCTCAAAATCTCGGTATTCTACCGGATGGTCTTCCACCTGGATGGCCAGGCGTCTGCCATACCCTATTCCTCCTCACTTTGGCAGGACTCTTTGGCAATTGCTTAAGATGAGCTGGTGAGCACCATCATGGCTTATTTTACGGTATAAAGATAAGGCGTCAATAGGAACTCGAAACAGCCTCATCCACTTTCCCTGAGTCCCATCAAGAATTTGACGATGAGCTCCCAAAATGCTATAATCCTGATGTCTTAACTGATGCAGTCTATGAAGGAGCAGGGGAAAAGACAAACTATTCGAAAGATGATGAAATAGAACCCCAGACCCTCTGGTCAAAAGGAAAATGTGGCTATCCAGCTTGCCTATCAGGGAATCCATTCTTTCAACATAGAGAGGGTGGGTTTTTGTTTTTGATAGAGAAATGCAGTATGACACCGGGAAATCATAACTTTGATTTGACCACTTTGCGGCCAACTTTAGCCTTGGCACTCTATTTTAGAGGAAAAATGAAATGAAGTACACT
>SOJT01000101.1 GCA_004376485.1 Candidatus Aerophobota bacterium
TATAAGAGTTCAAAGCC
Source organism: Candidatus Aerophobota bacterium (assembly GCA_004376485.1). GTDB lineage: Bacteria > Aerophobota > Aerophobia > Aerophobales > AE-B3A > SOJT01. Next base: position 18 of record SOJT01000101.1, read on the forward strand.
TGTTTTGAGATTGTTTCCTACTTCGGGCAAGAATATCTTAGTGAAAGCAGGGGAGGAGAATGCAGGAGTTATAGACATCGGTGATGGCCTGGCCATCGTGATGAAAGCAGAGTCGCATAATCACCCCAGCGCGGTAGAGCCTTTTCAGGGAGCCACTACCGGGGTGGGAGGCATCATCAGGGATATTTTTACTATGGGGGCAAGACCTGTTGCTCTCCTTAACTCCCTGCGCTTCGGCCCTCTCAATAACGGACGTAATCGCTATTTATTTACTGGAGTAGTGGGTGGAATCGCCGCCTACGGCAACTGCATGGGAATTCCCACCGTAGGAGGGGAAGTCTATTTTGATGAAACCTATGAAGGGAATCCCATAGTCAATGTAATGTGTGTAGGTGTGATAAAGAAGGATGAGCTTGTAAGGGCAAAGGCCAGGGGAGTGGGAAACCCCGTCCTTTATGTGGGCGCAGACACAGGTAGAGATGGTCTGGGAGGAGCTAGTTTTGCCTCACGAGAACTTACCGATGAGTCGGATAGAGATAGACCTGCTGTTCAAATAGGTGATCCCTTTCGGGAAAAGCTCCTATTGGAGGCTTGTCTGGAGCTTTTAAAGATGGGGGTGATAGTGGGAATGCAGGATATGGGAGCGGCAGGACTTACCTCCTCTAGCTCAGAGATGGCTTCTCGGGGAGGATGCGGGATAGAGATAGATATTTCTCTGGTTCCTCAGAGAGAGAAGGGTATGCTCCCTTATGAGGTGATGCTCTCTGAGTCCCAGGAGCGGATGCTCCTTGTTGTCAAGAAAGAAAAGGAAAAGCTGGCTAAGGAGGTTTTTGAGAAGTGGGACCTTCATGTCGTTAATATTGGGCAAGTTACCTCGGATGGTTTTTTTCGAGTAATGGATGGGGGTAAAATAGTAGCCGAGATACCGGCCGGAAGTCTGACAGAAGATGCACCAGTTTATGCTAGAAAAGAGAAAGAGCCTGCTTATTTCAAAAAAGTACATAATTTTCATATTTCTGACATCCCTGAGCCTAAAGATTATAATGATGTCTTAAGAAAACTCCTAGCTTCTTCTACTATCTCTTCTAAAAGGTGGGTTTATGAGCAGTATGACCATATGGTAAGAACTGATACCATACTTTGGCCGGGTACTGCCGATTGTGCCCTTATCCGGATTAAAGGAACAAAAAAGGCTATTGCTCTGACCGTAGATGGAAATGGAACTTACTGTTATCTTAATCCTCATCAGGGAGGGAAGATCGCTGTGGCTGAGGCAGCCAGAAATATTGTCTGCACAGGAGCTAAACCATTGGCCATCACTAATTGCCTGAATTTTGGCAATCCTACTAAACCAGCCGTTTTCTGGCAATTTAGAAGGTGTGTGGAAGGAATGGCAGAAGCCTGCCGTATTTTAGAAACACCGGTAACTGGCGGGAATGTCAGTTTCTACAATGAGAATCCCAGGGGGGCGATTGATCCTACACCAATGATAGGTATGCTGGGTCTTCTTGAGGATATTAATTTCTATTGCACTCCCGCTTTCAAGAATGAGGGAGATTTAATCATTCTTTTGGGTGAATGCGGTAGAAGCTTAGGAGGAAGTGAATATCTAAGATTTATTCATAGTTTGAAAGTGGGAGATTCTCCCAGGATTGACCTGGAAAAAGAAAAGAGAGTGCAAAGAACCTGTCTTGAGGCAATTAAAGCCGGTTTACCCAACTCTGCTCATGATTGTTCTGAGGGTGGCTTGGCAGTAGCACTGGCTGAGTGTTGTTTTTATGATTCTGAACATAGAGTTGGCGCATTCATTCAACTCTCACCTCTCACCTCTCA
>SOJT01000172.1 GCA_004376485.1 Candidatus Aerophobota bacterium
AAAAGCATTATAGGAACCTCGGTTAAAACTCCTACCACTGTGACTAAAGCTGCTCCTGAAGTTACGCCAAACAGGGTAGTAGCCACAGCAATAGCTACCTCAAAATGGTTGCTTCCGGCAATAATAGCCGTTGGAGCAGCATCCTCGTAGCCCAGTCTAAATGCCTTTGCCAGAACATAACTTAGTCCAAAGATCAGCAGAATGTTAACAAATATCGCCGCGCTAATCATACCAATTAAAGCGGGAAGCTTAATTATTTTTTCCCCCTGGTAGATGAAAAGAACAAAGAGCGTGATGAGAAGAGCAATGATGGCCATTTTGTTCAGAGAGGGCAGGAGTTTTTGCTCAAACCACTCCTTTCCCTTACTTTTGATAGCCTGTCTTCTGGTAATCCATCCGGCCACTAAAGGACTGCAGATATAGATAATCACCGCCAGGGCTATGGTCTTCCAGGGAACAGAGATCCCTGAAATTCCCAGAAGAAATGTGGCCAGAGGAGCGTACAGGATAACCATACTGAGGGAATTTATGGCTGTCATTACCAGAGTGTGAGCCATATTCCCTCGGGCAAGATAGCTCCACATCAAGACCATGGCCGTACAGGGAGCAACGCCCAGCAGAATGAGTCCCGCTCGATACTGATAAACTTCCGTAGGATCCAGAAATGATGAGAAAACCAGGCGAAGAAATACCCAGGCGAAGAAGGCCATGGTAAATGGTTTTATAGCCCAGTTCATGATAAGGGTAAGAAGAATGGGACGGGGAGACCGGACAGCCTTTTTTACCTCACCAAAGCTTATCTGAACCATGATGGGATAAATCATGGCGAAAAGACAGATGGCGATGGGTATAGAAATGTGGGCTACTTCCATTTTGGCAAGGAGTTCGGCCAAGATGGGAAACGTTCTCCCTACAAGGGTTCCCCCCACAATACACAGTGCTACCCACACAGTCAGGTACCTTTCCCATATACCAAGTTTTCTTTCTTTAGCCTGCATTTTCCACCTCCTGAATTTATATGAAGAACATCTCGTCCAGCAATACCGATCTAAAGGAGAGAAAATAATATGAACATATTATTATTTCATCATACGTCGCCCCAAAAAAATTAAACCACGCTGCAGGTTCTTCGAATATCCTTTTCCAGACATATCCTGAGATTCTTTTTGTCCAGCCGGCTCTCCGCCGCAGCTTTTAGCTCGGGAATCACTTTGTCAAAGACAGTAAGCAGCATTTCCTTCTCGGCAGGGGAAATCGAGTATATCATCCACTTCCCTTCCCTTTCGTCTTTTACCAAATCAACATTTTTCAATACCTGTAGTTGATGGGAAACCCTCGACTGCTCCATTTTCAGAATAAACATAAGCTCACAAACGCAAAGATCCTTCTCCATCAGAAGGAGAAGAATTCTAACTCTTGTTTTGTCGGAAAGGGCCTTAAAGAGTTCCAAATGTTTTTCCAATTACTTCCTCAGGTAATATATGAACACATCATCATATATTATATCAAATGCATTCACCCTGTCAACTCCTTATGAGACTGATGTTTATCCATCTTTCCGTGAATACTGGAGGGAGATCATAAACCCATGGAATAAAGAGCTAACCCTACACTTAAGCCAAAAACAAATTTGAACAATTTTATGATAAGCGAATCCTTTACGGTATAAGAAAATAGGGGGAGTATACCATGGCCATCCTGAACAAAAGAGCTGGTAAGCAGGACAGAAAAGGGGATGATGCCGTTAGCAAACATCATCACGAAAATAAGGTGAGGTCCAGATTCAGGAATCATACCCAAAGCAGCACTAATTACCAAAACCCAAGCCAGGTGGGATTTGGTAAACTGGGCCAGGTTCCCATATCCAAATCCAATATTGATAAACAATAGGGCAAAGAGAGTCCAGAGGAAAACTCGCCAAAGGTGCTCTTTAATAATGTGAGACCAGATATGCTCCTTTAGGTAATGAGGGGACGCAGTGGTGATCATTATATTAGCCAGAACTAGCAGGATGAGAAAAGTTATTCTCTCCCCATCCCAGGTTTTTGGGCCTAATGTTCCGGTGGCAATAACTATGAAAAGAAGGGTAAAGATGAACAGGAGGCTTACTCGAATAAGGGAGACGCGAGAAAAACTCCTCAGTGCCAACTTAAAGAGAGGAAATTTATCATCGGGATGGACCTCCTGAAGTTTACATTCCTGGCAAGGTTCTATTTTGAAAAAAGGAATGATCAAATCTGTTAAGCGAGCAAAGATGATACCTAAGAGAAAGAGAATACCAAACAGGAGGAGAGCTTTACCAGGAAAAAGGGTCAACATAACGTAAGCTTCATCGCCTGATGTGGCGATCATACCTCCGACTATGGCTCCAAAGCTTAGGAGGCCGTGTACATAGAAGGAAACATTCATAAATGCTCCTAGACACCCCGGAGTTGCTCCCAAAAAGGAGGCCATAGTATATTGGCGCCACTTACCTCCTCTAATTAACGTTTCCATCCTTCCTTTACTTAGTACATTAATGTAATCTACCATCAACATCATGACAAAGACAAAAATAGTTATCATTACTGAGTGGGTCAGGGCATCTACTACTCCGGGCAACTCAGACATCTCCTTTCAGATAAGCTGGACCTTTATTTTGAGACTGGTATATTATATCTGACGCAGGAAAATATCTCCACTGGTAGTTTCAATTTCCAGGAAGGGTCCTCCTCCGTTGATCGGTCCACCTAGAGCCCCTGCTTCAAACTCACCCCTGGTTAAGATAGTGAAATCGCAGGAAATTCGCCCACTTACTGTTTTAATTCCTAAATTTGCTCTCAAGTTTCGAGGCAAACTCACCTCGATATCTCCACTCACAGAATCAAAAATCATTCCCAGCCAATCATCGGCTACCTCTAGTAATTCAGCTTGTATATCTCCACTGGCAGTCTCTATCAGTTCCACAACTCCCCTAATTTTCCTCATCACTATCTTACCGCTCGTAGTGTAACCCCTGATGATACCTTCAACAGAACTCATCTGGAGTTTCCCACTGGTAGATGTGGCGAAAATGTTTCCCTTTACCTGATCAAGGGAAAGATCCCCCGATAGCGAGCTTAAGTTAACATCCCCTTCTACCTCCATCAGTTTAATTTCTCCCGAGATAGTTTCCGCTTCCACCTTTCCTTGGATAGAAGAAAACTCTGTCCTGCCGCTCACTCCCTTTGTCTTGACATCACCCCTGATACCTTTAATGAAGAAATTCCCGCTGGTAGTCTCGGCGAGAACATTTACCCGGGGAGGCACCCATAGTTGGTAGTCTACCCTTCTTTGGGTAGTAGAGAAAAAATTCCATACTTTATCAAACAGGAAAAAAGTTTTGAATCTGGATTCTCCCAGATCCGTCTTTATATGAAGATTATCCTCGGTAGCAACAAATTCTACCTTTATTTTTTCCAGAGCCTTTTTCATCCTCTTCTCATTAGAACCTTCCACTAATTTGGTAGCTATGACCTCGATATGATTCTTTCCCCAGGACTGGATACTGATATCGCCTCGGGGATTATTCAGAGAAACAAGGCCTTCTTCTTTCAGCCAAAAATACCTGGACACAATTTCTTCTTGTTTTTGAGCTGAGGAGCTGCTAGTAACAAGAGCTGCCAGCAATATAAATGTTCCGGCCAGAATAGTTTTTTTCATCATCTGGGCCTCTTTCTACCCGTATAGTTCCTTATCATCTAGTCCTCGAACATAGTCCAAAAGCAGAATAACAGATTGAGAGATGAACGTCAATCTCTTTTTCTCCTCTAATTTGCTGGAGATGAGGGAGAGCAAAGTCCGGATAGCCAGTTTGACAGTCTGCCCGAATCTGTGCTAGATTGTAAGAAGGTCAATGGGAAAGATGAATGATGAAAGATAAAACTGCAAGGGTAAAAACGGATGTATTGATTATTGGTTCGGGGATTGCCGGGTGTACGACTGCTTTGGAGCTGGCCAGAGAGGGCTTTAATGTTATGCTCATAACTAAAGCTAAAGATCCCAGAGAGTCCAATACTTTCCATGCCCAGGGGGGTATTGTAGGGGAGGCACCAGGCGATAGCTGGGAACTTCTATCTAAAGATATTATCTCGGCCGGGGATGGGCTATGTAATCCCCGAGCGGTAAGAACCTTAGCTAAAGAGGGACCAGCGCTGGTTAAGAAGATCTTAATAAAGGAACTCAAAGTCCCTTTTTCTAGGATGAGGGGTAAGTTAGATTTAACCCAGGAAGCAGCTCATTCCTTGAGAAGAATTCTCCACAGCGACGATGCAACGGGAAGAGCCATTGAGGAAAAGCTCATAAGAAAATTAGGACTCTACCACAATTTAACTCTGCTGGCAGCCCATACCGCTGTAGATCTATTAACCCTGCCCCATCATTGCAAGGATCCCCTGGCCAGGTACGGGGACCTCACCTGCATTGGAGCATATGTTTTAGATCAAGAAAGACAAAAGGTAAAAACAGTGTTTTCCCATAAGGTGGTTTTAGCCACGGGTGGGATAGGTCAGGTATTTCTTCATACCACCAATTCCAAAGTAGCCAGAGGTGATGGGCTGGCTATGGCCAGACGAGCTGGAGCAAAAATATTGAATACTGAGTTTATACAGTTCCATCCCACTTCTTTTTACCATCCCCAGGCAGATAGATTTCTCATCTCAGAGTCAGTCAGAGGGGAAGGAGGTAAACTCAAAACGAAAGATGGGAAGCCTTTTATGCATAAATATGATAAGAGAGCCGATCTTGCCCCGAGAGATATAGTAGCCAGGGCCATATATAATGAAATGCTGGAAAGAAAAGAGGATTTCGTTTTTCTGGATATTGCTTCCTATATGAACCCTGGCGCAATAAAGACCCGCTTTCCCACTATTTATAAAACCTGTCTTAAATTTGGCCTGGATATCACCAAGGAACCCATCCCGGTTGTTCCCGCGGCTCATTATTTCTGCGGAGGAGTGAAGACCAATGAAGTGGGCAGAACCAGCATCAAAAATCTCTATGCCCTGGGAGAAGTTGCCTGCACCGGGGTCCACGGGGCCAACAGACTGGCCAGTACTTCCCTCTTAGAAGGGTTAGTCTGGGGTCACAGAGCAGCTCATGATATAAGAGAGAACTTCCAGGGGAATTGGGAGTTCAAATTTTCCCATATTCCTGATTGGCATGATAGGGGTCTCAGGGAAGTGGTTGATCCAGCCCTCGTTTCTCAAGATTGGAACTTCATAAAGTCCACTATGTGGAACTACGTAGGGCTGGTGAGGACGGAAAGGAGACTGAAGCGAGCTGAAGCTGACCTTGAATATTTGAGAGGCACCATCAAAGAGTTCTACCGGGAAACCAGAATTGACGACGATTTAGTAGGTTTGAGAAACGGGGTCGAGGTAGCTCTTCTTGTCACCGTAGCTGCCCTGCGGAATAAAAGATCCCAGGGCTGTCACTTCAGAAAGGACTAAGGAGAGCTGGAGGAATGGATTATCGAGGAAGATGTTAGCCATTTCTCTCAAGCAAGAAGAAACTGCAAACAACCCCTAGAAGAGATATCCCCGCCAGCATCCAGAAGATAACCGGAATCCCCCAAAGATCGGCCAGGACTCCTGCTATGAGGCGGGATATGGCTCCAAAACCGAATCCCACCAGAGACTGCATACCATAGGTAAGGCCCATCTCTCCCTGAGCATTGTCGCCGATAAAGGCGGTGACCACTGGAAGAATCATATGAGATGTCAGTCCAGCGGCGAATGAAAGAAAAATGAGAATAACCCCTCCTGTGGCTAAAGAAAGCATAATCAGAAAAGGCACAAGAAGGAGAAAGGATAATCCCATAACTCTGTTTCTGGCCCATCGATCCGAAGATTTTCCTCCCAATATCCTACCCAAGGCGCCCCCAAGGAAAAAAAAGGTGAGCATATATGCTGCCTGAGCTACACTGAACCCATGAACATCCACCATGAATATGGGAAGATACAATGCCGCTGTAGCAAAAATAATGGCATAAAGACCATGAGCCACATAGATAAACTTTAGTCTTCGATGGGTCAGAATTCTCTTTAGGCCGCGTAAGAATTCTGTCCTTAACCTCAACTCTTTGTTTTGGCGGGAGAAGGTCTCCTCACCAGCTATTTTGTAAATTCCCAGAGCTACAAACATAGCTGGTAGGGCATAAATTCCATATACTGATTTCCATCCCCAGATGGATGCCAGCCAGACGGCTATCACTGGAGCCATAATCATACCCGAACTAGCCCCCACTTCATAAAGTCCAAATATTTGCCCTCGTCTACCCGGATAGTGGGAGGAAAGATAAGCCTGGGCGGTAGGATGAAAAGCACTTAGACATAGCCACAAAAAGCCAAAGAGTAGAAGAACTAAAGCCAGGTTCTTCACTACCACCAGGAAACTAGTCAGGATTGCCATCAGAAAAAACATGGAAGAGATAAGCCGGAGTTTGTTCACCCGATCGGAGATGAATCCCATGGGGATGCTGACTGCTGCGGTGATAATACTCAAAACAAAGGTAAATATTCCTATCTGGGTGTAGGAGAGTCTAAATTCCAATCTAATCAGAGGTAGAACAGCAGCCAGGCTAATGAGAAAAACATGAACCAGGCCGTGAGAGAGCATTAT
>SOJT01000151.1 GCA_004376485.1 Candidatus Aerophobota bacterium
AGAAGTTGACTCCGGGCCAGAATGAGTTACAATAACTTTTATTGGTGAGGCCTATGGGCAAGGATAGCATTATTATTAAAGGGGCCAGAGAGCATAACCTCAAGGGAATCGATGTAGAGATTCCCCGTAATAAACTGGTGGTGATTACTGGTCTGAGTGGTTCGGGTAAATCCTCTCTGGCTTTTGATACTCTCTATGCTGAAGGACAGCGAAGATATGTGGAGTCTTTATCCAGCTATGCCCGCCAGTTTCTGGAGCAAATGTCCAAACCCCAGGTAGACTATATTGAAGGTCTTTCTCCCGCCATTTCCATTGAACAGCGGAAAGCCTCCGCCAATCCCAGATCCACGGTGGCTACTCTCACAGAGATTTACGACTATCTTCGTTTGTTTTTCGCCCATATTGGTGAGCCTCACTGTTATAAGTGTGGAAGAAGGATCCGTTCCCAGACTATCGAAGATATTACTCATCAAATCATGCAGTTTCCCAAAGGTGTCTCAATTCAAATTCTATCCCCTGTGGTACGGGGAAGAAAGGGTGAATATCGGGACTTGCTTGAGGAGATAGGAAGAGAGGGGTATGTAAGGCTGAGAGTGGATGGCGAGATTCGCGAACTCAGCGAGGACATCTTTCTTGACAAGAACAAAAAGCACGACCTAGAGATAGTGGTGGATAGACTCAAGGTAAAAGAAGGTATAGAGACCAGGTTGGCTGATTCCTTGGAAACGGCTACTAATCGATCGGAAGGACTGGTTCTGGTTATTCAGAAAACCGAAGGTAAGGAGAAGGAATTCATCTTCAGCCGGCATCTGGCCTGTCCTAAGTGCGGGGTGAGCTATGAGGAGATCTCTCCTCGCATGTTTTCTTTTAACAGTCCCTACGGTGCCTGCCCTGTCTGCAATGGGATAGGAACCAAACAGACTATTGATCCGGATCTGGTGGTCCCTAATAAAGATAAATCTCTAAGCCAGGGGGCTATCGTTCCCTGGGAGGAAGGGGTAGGGTTTTACCGATGGGCCAGAACTGCCTCTCGCTATTATTTCAGGCAGATTGCTGCAGTGGCCAAACATTACCACTTCTCTTTAGATGAACCTTTCCAGAAACTGGATCCCCGAATGCAGAACATTCTTCTTTATGGCTCTAATTCTGAAGAAGTTGAGTTCGTGGAGCGCCGGGGAGGAGATTTTTACAATTACCGGGCACCTTTTGAGGGAATCATCCCCAATCTGGAGAGGCGGTTCAGGGAAAGCGATTCCGAATATGTCAAGGAAGAAATTCTGAAGTACATCAGGGAGACTCCCTGTCCAGACTGCCAGGGGGCACGCCTCCGTAAAGAAAGCCTGGCCATAACCATCAGAGGCAGATCCATCTATGATGTGGTTACCTTAAGCGTAAAAGAATCAGAGAGATTTTTCTCTCATCTTAAACTCACCTCACGCGAGGAGCTCATTGCTGGTGAGATAGTCAAGGAAATAAAGAAAAGATTGGGATTCATGGTTAGTGTAGGGTTGGATTATCTTACCCTGGATCGCAGGGTTGGTACCCTGTCCGGAGGAGAGGCCGAGCGCATAAGGTTAGCTACCCAGATAGGCTCTGGTCTGGTTGGTGTCATCTATATCCTGGATGAGCCTACCATTGGTCTGCATCAGAGAGATAATCAGAGGTTGTTGGATACTCTAAAGGATATGAGGGATCTGGGTAATACTGTCATCGTGGTAGAGCATGACCGATCCACCATTGAAGCGGCTGATTACATACTGGATCTCGGCCCAGGAGCAGGAGAGCATGGAGGGGAGGTTGTGGTCAGTGGCTCCTTGAAGGATGTCATGGATT
>SOJT01000206.1 GCA_004376485.1 Candidatus Aerophobota bacterium
TGCTTTAATAATACATCTAGGAATGAATGGCTTTGTCGTGCACTGTCCGGGCAGCTTCACACAAAACTTCAGAAAGGGTGGGATGGGCATGGATGCTCTGAGCAATATCTGGGGTAGTTAGTCCTTGACTTACAGCCAGCGCACCTTCATGAATGAGGTCAGAGGCATGGGGACCTAAAATGTGCACACCCAGGACTCGGAAGGTCTTCTCTTCAGCAATTATCATCACCAGTCCTTCCGCTTCTCCCATGATTTGAGCTTTTCCCGAGAGGGCAAAATTAAACCGGCCTACTTTTACTTCATAACCAGCTCTATTTGCTCCTTCTCTGTCCAGGCCTACGTAGGCAATCTCAGGAGTAGTAAAAATACAATTAGGAACAGCTCCATAATCCAGGAAAGATGAATTGCCAAGACAGTTCTCCACTGCGACAATTCCCTGAGCAGAAGCTACATGAGCCAGTTGCATCTTGCCAGTGACATCGCCAATGGCATAGACTCCCACGACATTTGTCTCCATTTGTTTGTTGACCAGGATTTCTCTTCTTTCCATTTCGACCCCTAGATCTTCCAGTCCTATACCCTCGGAGTTCAGGTGCCTTCCAATGCAGACCAGAACTTTCTCTGCTGAAAGCTGGCTTCCATCCTCCGTAAAAACACTTACCCGGCCCCCCTGGGCAGCCACCCTTCTTATCTTTCTTCCCAGGAGAAGTTTTATCCCTCTTCTTTTCAAAATCATCTCCAGCTGGATCCTGATTCGCCCTTCCATATTAGAGAGAGTACCCAGAAGTTTAGGCAGAATATCAATAATACTCACCTCACATCCCATCTCCGAGAAAAGACAGGCAAATTCACAGCCAATTACTCCACCACCCACAATGATGAGATCTTTGGGAACATCTTCGATTTCCAGAGCTTCATTTGAGGTTAATACATTCTTGCCATCCACAGGGAAAAGAGGAATCTTTGCAGGCTCAGAGCCGGTAGCCACAATAACCCTGCAAGCTTCCACCTCACCCAGCTTTTTTCCGTTCTGGCTTATTTCTACTAGATTGGAACTCAAAAGCTTACCACTGCCCTCCACCAGCTCGATTCCGTTATTCTGCAAAAGATGTCTGATTCCCTGAATTTGACGGGAAACGATTTCTTTTTTCCTTTGCATCATCTGAGGAAGATCAAAAGAGACTCCCTTGGTCATGATCCCGAACTCATTGGATCTTCTAATCTTTCCCAAAAGTTCTGCAGAGGCAATGAGGGCCTTGGTGGGAATACATCCCCGATTCAAGCAGGTACCTCCAACCTCTTCTCTTTCCACCAAACATACCTTTGCCCCCATATGAGCGGCTTTAAGAGCAGCTACATAACCCCCTGGCCCAGCCCCGATAATGACAAGATCATACCTGGCCATAGCTATTTCTCCGTTCTACTCCTTTTCCAGAATCTCTCTTAGTCGGGATACCAACACTTTGGGATCTATTGGCTTTTCAAGATAATCTTCTGCTTCAAGCTCCAGACCCTCAGCTATAGAGTAGGAAGTCCGAGAAAGCTTACTCTTAAGAGCCGTCAACATCACCACTGGAATCTTGTTGTACTCAATATTGCTCTTGAGTTCCTTGCACACTTCAAATCCTGACTTTTGGGGCATCATAATGTCAAGAAGGATTAAATCAGGCCTCTCCTCCTTTATTCTTTTCAGACATTCTTTTCCACTGGAAGCTGTGACTACTTCAAAATCGCCTTTCTCCAGCACCATTCTTGCTCCTTCCACAAAATCCGGGTCATCGTCCACAAGAAGAATTTTTTTCTCTGCTTTCATTTTCTTTCCTT
>SOJT01000113.1 GCA_004376485.1 Candidatus Aerophobota bacterium
CCATAGGCAAGATAGAAAAACCCACTGTGGAACAGTTCAGGAAAGGCAAAAGAAAACTTTATCTGGTACCCCTGGTATATCCTGGGAGCGGGCTGAAAAAGAAATTCCAGAAGGAATACGGGAAGAAGATAGAGGAGTATTGTGAGGAAGTCAAAAATCGAATTCAAGATTTAGAGGCAAAATTAGGGAAAATTAACCGGATATATCATGAGATGGTTCACCAGGGAGGCAAAGAAGGTGCAGAGATTCTAAAAAAGCTCAGCCAGGAGAGCTACTCCATTGTCCAGCCTTCCCTTAATAAAGGCTCTTTGCTTCAGGCTACCGAGGATGAGGAATTAGTCAGACAGAGTATGGACTGGGCTCGATGCCTGGCTACTAATCCTCGAAATGACCAGGTTCTGGCTAAGCTCACCGAATTCTATATTCAGACTATGAAAAGAAGAGACGAGGTCATTGGCAAGAAAATCGACGAGAGCCTCAAAAGCGGTGAGATAGGGATCTTGTTTATCCGGCAGGACACTAAGGTGAATTTTCCCTCTGATATAGAAATCTTCAGGATCTCTCCTCCTGTCCTCGACGACATTCACAGGTTCCTTGAGGATCTATATGCACCATGAGGATCTACTCAATCAGGGTATATAAATATATGCCCGCGGCCAGGAAAATAAAGTTGGGAAGCCAGGCAACAACAAAGGGAGAGATAGCTCCGCTTTTTGCCAGAATCTTGGAAAAAGCCATAGTTTGATAGTAACCAAAACCAATGATTAAACTCAGGCCAAAGCTTGCCCCTCTTCCCCCTTTTTTTAGAAGCATTCCCAGGGGAATACCCAGAAAAAGAAGGATAAAGTTGGTGAAGGGATAGGAGATCTTGAAGTTAAGCTCAGTCTCAAGATCGAGAATTCCCAGCCCGCTTTTGCCGTACTCGTCGATTTGTCGATTCAGCTCAGCAATGTTCATCTTTTCCGGAGGAAAATACTTCTTGCTAAAATAGGCCGGTTCCTTATCCAGAGGCAGAAATTTTTCCTCAAAAGGGATTCCTTCTAGCTCCTGTCCCAGTCTGTAATCCATCCCTTGCTCTAGAAGCCAACCGCTCTTAACCCAACTAGCTTCTTTGGCCACGATAATACGAGGGGGGGAAGTCCTCTGATAGATAAGAATGTTTTCCATCTTGCTTTGTTTGGGATCGAAGGCCCTTATGTAAAAGAGATAGGATGGGGGAACGTGAATAAAGATATTTCTTTGGATCTCCTCGGGTGGAGGACCCAGAAAATTCTCCTGATCGAGTCTTTGAGCTACTTGATTGGCTCTGAAGATAAGAGTCTGATCCAGGAAGAGGATGACAAAACTGCTGATTATTCCAATGGTAAGAAGGGGAAGAACGATTCTCTTTACCGCTACACCGCTGATCTGAGCCGCCTGAATTTGATATGTTCCTCCCAGGTGGGTAATGGTCAAGAGAGTTGCCATTAATACTCCCAGGGGGCTGAGAAGGGAGAGTAGAGGGGGTATCTGCAGAAGATAGTACTGGACCACAGCTAGAACTTTTGCCTCTTCCTTGAGGTTAGTTATGGAGGTGAAAAAATCCGTTAAGAGAAAAAAGGCGATGAAAAAGGGGATAAGCATGAAATACAACTTGAGGTATTCACGAGAGAGGTATTTATCCAGAAGTCTCATTCCAACATTCCTTTTCTATCTTAAGACCGCTCTTAGATGTAGCCACACCCCGGCTATGCCTATTAGTATATTGGGAAACCACATAGCTAGATAAACGGGGAGAAGTCCTTCCTGGCCCATAAGTTTTCCTGCCAAAAAAAGGACAT
>SOJT01000016.1 GCA_004376485.1 Candidatus Aerophobota bacterium
GCACCGAGGTGAGGCTCGGGGGTAAGATCTTACCTATGAATCCTTTTGTTGACAGGATTGTTAAAAGTACCATCAAGGGGGTTATTTCGTCTTTAAAAGGCTTCAGAAAAGGCAGGATCGAAATCAAAATAGAGGAGTAGAACAAAGAGGAAGAAATGAGCCTCCCTTCCTGGATTAAGAAGAAAATTCCCCCACCCGGTGCCCTTAAGGAGATGAAGGAGCTCCTTCGCTCCCTGTCCCTGCACACCGTTTGTGAGGAAGCCTCATGTCCCAACATAGGGGAGTGTTTTTCTCAGAGGACCGCTACTTTTATGATTCTGGGAGATAGATGTACCCGATCCTGCGGGTTCTGTGGGGTAAGAAAGGGAAATCCAGCATCTCCCGACCCTGAGGAACCTGAAAATATTGCCAGGGCGGTAAGGAAACTCCATCTGGAATACGTAGTGGTAACTTCGCCTGCCCGGGACGATCTGACTGATGGGGGAGCCAGCCATTTTGCACTCATCATCAAGGAGATAAAAAAGCTTGCCCATAGAATAAAAGTTGAGGTGCTGGTTCCCGATTTTAATGGCTCCCTATCCTCTCTTAAAAGGGTTATTGAAGCCGGACCCTATGTCCTGAACCATAACCTGGAGACAGTTCCCCGTCTTTATCCCCAGGTAAGACCTGAGGCTGATTATTTGCGTTCTCTAGAGCTACTCAGAGAAAGTAAGAAGCTGGATTCCGGTATTTACACCAAATCCGGCCTCATGGTAGGACTGGGAGAAAATGACAAGGAAGTAACCCAGGTAATGAAGGATCTTAGGGAGGTGGGCTGTGACATTTTAACCATTGGCCAGTATCTAAGACCTTCCTCCCAGAATATCCCGGTAAAGGAATACGTAGCACCGGAAAAGTTCAAAGAATATGAGGAAACAGGAAAGTCCCTGGGTTTTCTTTCCCTAGCCTCCTCCCCTTTTGTCAGAAGCTCCTACCATGCCAAGGAGATATGGACACACCCTGAAAAACTATAAACTCTAGTTTCCCGAAAACTCTCCCTGGAAGAGAAGCCGAGGCAAGAAAAAGGAAATGATTGAAGTCATTACTAGCCTAAAAGCTGGGATTTTTCAGGAAACTGGAGTGGTAAAATATTGACGAGCCAGGCAACCTACACTATAATAAGCACAAACTAAGAGAACATTCCGGGTAATTTAAGGCATACCAGGCAAAAGGTGGAGTACATAAAAAAGGAAGGTGCTACTATCGGCATGAGCTCCTGTTCTACCTGCCGGGCAACAAGCTGTGCAAGCTGCTCTAAATAAATTTTATCCAGGAGATAGTAGATGAGCTTATGGGAGGGAAGATTCAAAGAAGACATGGATGATTTAGTCAAAAAATTCACCTCTTCCATTGCTGTGGATATGAAGCTTTATAAATATGATATTATGGGAAGTGTAGCTCACGCTAAGATGCTGGCAAAGTGTGGAATCATCCCCCCTGGGGAAGCCCAAAAGATCATCCAGACCCTTGAGGCCATCCAAAAGGATATAGAAGCGGGAAGGCTTACCTTTGACGGGAAAGAGGATATCCATCTGGCCATCGAGGAGGAGGTGATAAAAAGAGTGGGGGAGACGGGTAAGAAACTGCACACAGCTCGATCCAGAAATGACCAAATAGCCCTGGATGAAAGGCTGTATTTAAGGGATGAGATAAGGGAGATACTTCATTTGATAGTTGATTTTCAAAAGACTCATCTTGAGCTAGCCAAATCTTACTCTGAGGTTATCCTCCCCGGGTATACACATCTTCAGTACGCCCAGCCCATACTTCTCGCCCATTACCTTCTGGCCTATTTTTGGATGCTGGAAAGAGATAAGGAAAGGCTCAAGAGCTGTCTTGAGCGGGTAAATGTGATGCCTTTGGGGGCGGGAGCTCTGGCTGGCACCTCCCTTCCTATTGACAGGGACTACGTAGCCGAGCTTTTAGACTTTCCTAAAATAAGTGAGAACAGCCTGGATACAGTGAGTGATCGGGATTATCTTTTAGAATTTCTGGCTGCTTCAGCCTTGTTGATGATGCATCTATCCCGTCTCTCTGAAGATCTCATTCTCTGGTCCTCCCCTCCCTTCTCTTTCATTGAAATAGAAGATGCCTTTACTACCGGTTCATCGCTCATGCCCCACAAAAAGAACCCGGATGTAGCTGAACTCATTAGAGGAAAGACGGGTCGGGTTTATGGGGACCTTATCTCCCTCCTTACTATGATGAAGGGCCTGCCCCTCTCCTATAACCGGGATATGCAGGAAGATAAACTCCCCTTACTCCAGACGCCAGAGATCATAAAGGAGAGCCTGAGGATCTACGCTCGAATGTTAAAGAATACAAAAATCAACACCCACCAGATGGAAAAAGAGGCCCGAGAGGGCTTCTTCGCTTCTACAGATCTTGTAGATTATCTGGTAGAGAGAGGGGTTCCCTTCCGAGAAGCCCACCAGCTCCTGGGAAGGATGGTTAAATACTGCCTGGAAAAAGGAAGGCGATTTCAAGATCTCACTTTAGAGGAATATGGCCATTTCTCGCCCCTTTTTGAAAAAGATGTCTTTGAGAGGATAAAACTCAAGAGCTGTGTTTTCGGCAAAAATTCCCCTGGGGGAACAGGCAAAAGGAGCCTGAAGCACCAGATGGAGCTGGCCAAATTGAGACTGGAGGAGAAGATATGAGAGAACCCTCACTTAATGAAGAATCTTCTTTCCAATATAAAAAGGGAAAGCTTTTCTGTGAAGATGTCTCCATTTCTCAAATTGCTGATGAAATAGGGACTCCCCTTTATCTTTACAGCCACAGAGCCCTCCTCAGCAATTATGAGAGATTAAAGGGGACTTTCAGGAGGCTTTCCCCCCTCATCTGCTACTCCCTCAAGGCTAACGCTAATCTCACCCTCTGTCGGATCCTGGCTCATCTCGGAGCCGGGGCTGATATTCTCTCTGGTGGAGAGCTATACAAGGCCCTTTTGGCGGGATTTCCTCCCAAAAGAATAGTATTTGCCGGGGTAGGAAAAACCAGGCAGGAATTGGAATTTGCCCTGAGAAAAGACATCTTTATGTTTAATGTGGAATCGCAAGGAGAGCTAGAGCTTCTGGAGGAGCTATCAAGGGGGCTTGATGGGAAGATAAGGGTTTCCTTAAGGATAAATCCAGACATTGACCCTAAAACTCACCCCTACATTACCACCGGCATGAGGGAGAACAAATTTGGACTGGAGATGGATGAGGCAGAAAAGCTCTACCTTAAGCTTAAAGACTCCAGGAATATTGTGTCTAAAGGAATCCATTTCCACCTGGGCTCCCAGATTACCAGAATAGAGCCCTATCTTAGATGTATTGAAAAAATGAGCAAGTTCATATCTCATCTGAGGAAACAAGGGGTTGACCTTGAATATATGGACATGGGAGGAGGTTTTGGTATTGCCTACCGGCAGAAGGAGTCCCCTTTAGACATAGAAGAGCTGGCCAGTCAAATCACCCCTCTTATTCAAGAGAGGGGACTAAAGCTTATTATGGAACCGGGGAGATATCTAGTAGCTAACACAGGCATAATGGTTACTCAGATTCTCTATAGGAAAAGGAGAAAAGAAAAAAAATTCTTGATTGTAGACGCAGGAATGAATGATCTTATAAGGCCAGTTCTTTATGGAGCCTATCATGAGATAAAAAAAATCCAACAGCCAAAGAAAACCTCTCCCATGGAAGTGGTGGATGTAGTAGGGCCGGTATGCGAGTCAACGGACTTCCTGGCTAAGGATAGATCCCTTCCCCAGAGCCGGCAGGGTGAATACCTGGCTATAATGGATGCCGGCGCCTATGGATTCTCCATGGCCTCTTCCTATAATGCCCGGCTCCTGCCTCCCGAAGTTCTGGTAAAGGGGGAAAAATGGATTCTTTCCCGCAGACGAGAGGTCTATTCTGATCTGACCAAGACTGAAGCTACTAGCCTTGAGGAGGAAAATCTCATTCCTTCCTATCCCCTCCCCTTCGTTAAACTCCAGGGCAGCGGCAATGATTTCATTGTAGTGGATAACCGAGCCAATTTAATAAAGGATGGGGGGAGTTTGGCCATGAAACTCTGCCCCCGGAAAACAGGTATAGGAGCCGATGGCCTTCTCCTTCTGGAGGAATCCCCAAGGGCAGATTTTAAGATGCGCATCTTCAATCCTGATGGCTCGGAGGCGGAGATGTGCGGCAACGGCGCCAGATGTATAGCTCGATTTGCATATCTCAAGGGTATTGTTGGTAGAAGATGCAGGTTTGAGACTCTAGCTGGCATCATCAGCTGCCAGATCCAGGGAAAAAAAGTAAAGATTGGAATGGAAAAGCCGCAGGATCTCCGTTTGAACTTAAGGTTATCCGTGAAGGGAGAAATTTATGAAGGCCATTACCTGAACACAGGAGTGCCCCATTTTGTCCTCTTCACCTCCAGGGTGGACCAAGTTCCCTTAAAGGAGCTAGCTCCTTCCATAAGGAATCATCCGAAGTTCCGACCCCAGGGAACCAATGTAGATTTTGTCCAAGTAGAAAAGGGGAATACTCTTAAGGTAAGAACCTATGAAAGGGGAGTGGAAGAAGAAACCCTGGCCTGTGGCACGGGAGCGGTGGCCTCAGCCTTAACCGGCAATTTAACCTGTGGAATCTCATCCCCGGTAAGGGTAAAAATGAAGGGAGGGGATCTTTTGGTCTATTTTGAAGGGGCTAAGGACAACAGTTTCTCTGAGGTTTTCCTTGAAGGGGAGACTCGCCTCATTTTTGAGGGTAAAATTAGTGAGGAGGTTGAAAATGTTTAAGGGCTGTTTCGTAGCTGTAGTAACTCCCTTTAGAAGAGGGGAGATTGATGAGAGAGCATTTAAGGAACTCATTCGCTTTCTGGTGGAAAAAGGCGTAGATGGAATAGTTCCCTGTGGTACCACCGGTGAGTCACCTGCTCTATCTCATGAGGAACACCAAAGGGTCATTAAGCTGGCTGTTCAAGAGGCAAGGAAAAGGGTAGCTGTAATTGCCGGTACTGGATCCAACAGCACCAAAGAGGCGGTGGAATTAACCCAGTTCGCCAAGGAGTGCGGAGCCGATGCGGCACTGATAGTCGCTCCATATTACAACAAGCCCACCCCGAAGGGGCTGGAATCTCATTACCGCCGACTGGAGAAAATTGGCCTTCCTCTAGTGATCTATAATATCCCTTCTCGCACCGGAATAAATATTCCCCCCAGCCTGATAGCTAAACTGAGTCGGTTAAATAACATTGTCGGGGTTAAAGAAGCCAGCGGCAGCATGGATCAGGTGTCCAATATCATCGCAGAGTCCAAGCCTAACTTCTCTGTTCTTTCCGGGGATGACTCTCTCACTCTGCCCATTCTTTCCCTGGGAGGAGTAGGGGTAATCTCTGTAGTAGCCAATATTTTACCAAAGGAGACCCAAGATTTGGTGTCTTCCTATCTCGCAGGTAATATTGAGAGGGCAAAAGAGCTTCATTATAAGTTATTTCGTCTCTTTAAGGCTATGTTCATTGAAACCAACCCTCTTCCCATAAAAACAGCCATGGCTCGTCTGGGAATGATCGAGAAAGAATGGAGACTCCCTCTGGAGGCAATGGAAGAGGAAAATGAGAAAAAGTTGGAACAGGCCCTATCCAATTACGGACTCATATAGCCTATGAAAAGTGTATATCTCGATCCTTCCGTTCCCTCTGCTTGCCACGAAAGGGCCCAGCCAGAAAGGCGCAAGATCACTCGGCGCTGGTGGAAAGAGAAAATTCATCAATACCGAATCCTAGTCTCTAGCTTAACCATAGAAGAGATAGAGGCACTAGAAACCAGAGAGAAGAGAGAAGCTATCCTCTCTCTAATATGTGATTTCCCCCTGGTAGAGATAACTCCTTCCGCCGAAAGATTAGCTAAAAGCTACATTCACCAAAGAATCATCCCCCTTAATGCTCTCAATGACGCACTGCATATAAGTATCGTGGCAACTCATAATATAGGCATCCTCCTCAGCTGGAATTTTGCCCACCTGGTGAAACCCCAGGTAGAAAGAAAGGTCAATGCTTTCAATTTGATAAGTGGCTATCCTAGAATAAGAATTGCTAGCCCCAAAGATTTGATGGAGGAAGAATCCTGATCATGACAAAAAGAATTACCATTCCTACCCACTCTAAGACAGAACTGGTCGATATAACCTCCGAGATAGAGAAAATAGTAGAGGCCTCGGGGGTAAAGGAGGGGATATGCTGGGTATTTATTCCTCATACTACGGCCGGGATAACCATCAATGAAGGGGCCGACCCTAGCGTGAAGAGAGACATTTTGTCCCAACTAGATAAACTCATTCCTGGGGCAGAGAGTTACGAGCACCTGGAAGGAAACGCTCCTGCTCATATAAAGGCATCTATGGTGGGCAGCTCACAAACTCTCATTATTGAGAGTGGAAAGCTCCTGCTCGGCACCTGGCAGTC
>SOJT01000064.1 GCA_004376485.1 Candidatus Aerophobota bacterium
CACCATTGGAGGGCAGGCAGTTATTGAAGGGGTGATGATGCGCTCTCCCAAGTTTTTTACCATTGCCCTGAGAAAGCCGGATGGGGGCATTCTGGTAAGAAAGGATCCCTATATTGCTATCACCAAAAGAAACAGGTGGTTAGATATTCCCATTCTCAGAGGGGCTATAGTTCTGGTGGAATCTTTGTATCTGGGCATAAAAGCCTTAACCTTCTCCGCAGATCAGGCCATGGAGGAGAAGGTGATGGAAGCCACCAGCCAAGCTGAACATGAAATAGAATCGAAGAGCAAGGCGTTTGGTCCCCTCTGGCTCATCCTGATGGTGGTTTTGGGTCTTGGTCTTGGAATAGGCCTCTTTTTTTATCTTCCCTTAATTATCACCGATTTTCTCGGTGTTAGAGGGGGGATACTTTTTAATCTGGTGGATGGAATGGTGAGAATAGGCATTTTTTTGACTTATATTTGGGCCATTGGCCTATGGAAAGAAACCAGAAGAATATTTGAGTATCATGGAGCAGAACACAAAAGTATCGCTACCTTTGAGATGGGGGAAGAACTCACCGTAAACAACGCCAAAAAACATACCACTCTTCATGCCAGATGCGGTACCAGTTTCCTTGTCGTTGTGATGATGGTGAGTATGGGTATTTTCATTTTTCTGGGAAGGCCAACCACTATAGCCGAGCGCTTAATGAGATTTCTCTTTATTCCATTGATTGGCGGCATCTCTTATGAAATAATAAAGCTCTCCTCCCGCTCTAGCACTAGATTCATTCAGCTCTTGATTAAGCCAGGCCTTTGGCTGCAGAAACTCACCACCCGGGAGCCCGACAGTGATCAACTGGAAGTAGCTATAGTGGCTTTAAAAGAAACCCTGGAGAAATCGAAGGCTAGTCCGAAAGTTCTCGATAGTACTTAACCTTTAAGGGGGAGTCTCCTCTGTCCACCACCACTTTTATCTTTTTCTTTGCCCTCACCTTTTCGTTTCCTACCACCTCACCCAGGGAGATAATGGTAAAACAGTTGGATCGCACACTGATAAGGTTAGAAAGGCCTCGAAAAATAGCCTCCCTTTCATCGTCCTCATCTACATAACCATCTTTATCGTCGTCCACTGCATTAAATCCCCATCTTTCCATGAGGAGGACCTCCATTATCTCTCCAATTTCATTGAGGGCTCCCTTCTTGCTGTCACAGTGTCTAATGATGGACTTGGCTAAGGATGAGTCTACAGCGGGTAGGCTCTGGAGCACTTCTCCGGAGGCGGTGTTAAGGTTTATTCTTCCTCTTACCGGCTCCTCAGGAGGATCAGCCACGGTTATCTCATCTAAAATCCGCCAATCTCCTCCCTGTTGAATTTTGATGGTTCTCCACTCCTCCCCGACATGCATGTAACCCACTTCTCCTATGTTAGGAAAGAATCTGTTCTTCACCACGAAGCTGCTATAGTCCTCTTTATCTTTCCCCTCTCCCACCATAGGTAGCCAGAACCAGTTGCGAAAGCCGGGACTTCCTCCGGGAAGAGAGCTGGCAAATTTTCTCACCCGGGGATCATTCTTCTCAAAGGCATTCCAGGGGGCATTGTAGTTGCGATAAGATACCTTGTCTACTACATTCCCCCTCTTGTTTTTCAAAACTACCGTATCGGCATAGTTATTCAGCAGTGGTTTACCTATAGTTGCGGTAGGGGTTCTTATTACTATATTCAGGATGAGCCTGTAGGATCGGGGCCGAACTATTCCCCATAGGTCCTTTTTCCTAAGAGAAGTTTTTATGAACCATCCATCTACCCTGCAAGG
>SOJT01000066.1 GCA_004376485.1 Candidatus Aerophobota bacterium
CCTATGGTCCTGCCAATTTTTTTAAGTATAGGAAGACTCTCAGGGTATTTGTACAGGAGAGCCTCAAGGTCAAAAGGCTGCCGGGAAGGAACCATCTTCTCATCAAACTGAACTGAGGAAGGAGCTCTAACTCCGGGAAATTTTTTGTAGCTTATAACTTTCCACTCCTGCATCAGCTCTTTGAACAAAGAATCATTCTCTAGTTCTGACACCAGCTCTCTGAACTTCTCCTCAGGGAGAGCAAAAAGGTGACCCAGTTTCATCCTTCCCATCAATTTCTGTCTGGTGACCTGGGATAATCTTTGTCTTGTGGTAAGCTTTTGGGCAGGCATCCTGCACCTCATTCAAAGAGAGTATAATCTGTAGCCCTGTCGGATATTATACACTTCTCTTTTGGTCTGTCAAGAAACAAAGTTACCCTACTTTGGCCAGTTCCAGCCGGTGGGGGAATTTAACCTGAAGGGCTTCTCTTATCCTGGGATGCTTTTCCAGTCGGGGATCCTTCTCTACCAACCGGAAAGCCTCCTTTCTGGCCAAAAATAATATCTTGCTATCTCTTATCAGGTCCGCTATCTTTAGGTTTAGCATACCCCACTGCCTGGTTCCAAAGAAATCTCCAGGGCCCCGCAGTTTCAAGTCCTCCTCTGCTATGGCAAAACCATCGGTAGTCCGACACATCACCCTCATGCGCTGACGAGCTTCAGAAGAGATTCTCTTTCCTGTAAGAAGAAAACAGTAAGACTGTTTTGCCCCTCTTCCCACTCTTCCTCTGAGTTGATGAAGCTGGGCCAGGCCGAAGCGCTCCGCATTCTCAATGACCATGAGGACAGCATTGGAAACATCTATTCCCACTTCAATGACGGTGGTAGAAACCAGTATATCGATCTTGCCCTCTCGAAAAAGATGCATTATTTTTTCCTTCTCCTCCCTCCTCATTCTTCCATGCAAGAGCTCGACCTTCATACTCGGGAAAATCTCATTTTGCAGGTGCTCGTAAGCACTGAGAGCTGGCTTAAGATCTAGCTCTTCAGATTCCTCAATGATAGGGAAAACAAAATAGGTCTGTCTTCCTTCTTTGAGCTTATCCTGGAGAAATCCATAGATCTCTTTTCTTCTTTTCTCGCTCTCCCATTTGGTAATAATGGACCTGCGACCTGGGGGAAGCTCGTCAATGACAGAGAGGTCCAGGTCTCCGTGTGAGGTCAAGGCCAAAGTTCTGGGAATGGGAGTAGCTGTCATCACCAGAACATCGGGAGACCTGCCCTTTTTACGAAGTTTAAGCCGCTGCATCACCCCAAATCTGTGTTGCTCATCAATTACCACCATTCCTAGATTATGAAATTCCACTTCTTCCTGGATTAAGGCATGAGTTCCTATGATAAGGGGTATTTTACCTTCCCTTGCCCTCATGAGAGCATTTTCTCTTTCCTTCCTGGGGAGATCGCTCACTAAGAGGACTGGTGAGATGTCCAGAGGATGAAGAAGTTGTTTCAAATTGAGATGATGCTGCTGAGCCAAAATCTCCGTAGGAGCCATGAGAGCAGCCTGATATCCATTAGCCATAGCTGTGATGAGAGCTACTGCGGCTACAATGGTCTTTCCAGAGCCTACATCCCCTTGCAAGAGACGATTCATGGGTTCAGGTTCCTTCATATCCTCAAGAATTTCCTCTATCACCTTTTTCTGAGATAAGGTGAGAGCGAAGGGGAGAGAGCCCAGAAATGTGTCCACCAGCTTGCTTTTTATCTTAAAAGAAATTCCTGGCTCCTTTTTATGTTC
>SOJT01000027.1 GCA_004376485.1 Candidatus Aerophobota bacterium
CCTACCTGCCCCTTCCAGGTTCCATCACCTTCATCCACGGTGATGCGAAAAGAGATTTTATCCTTAAACTGAGTTTGCCACTTGTTCAATACTGCATCTTTAAATACTATATCTTTAGGTGTTCTGGATCCGCAGCAAAAGACTATTTTCTTATAATCATCAATGGTGTGGGTTAAGGAGAGAAAGAGCGACCTGAGGGGAGCCATGCCTACCCCTCCTCCCACCATGAGGATTTCCTTACCCCTGAATTTGTCCAGGGGGTATTCTTTTCCAAAGGGTCCCCGAAGTCCTACCACACTCCCTTCCTTCGAATCATGCAGAGCAGAGGTGATACTACCAACCCGCATGATGGTTACTTCCAGTTTTTCTTTCTCATAGGGAGAGGAGGAGGGAGTGAAAGGTCCTTCTCCCACTCCAGGGACAGTCAACTGGATAAACTGCCCTGCTTTAAAATCCAGGGGGCGCTCCGGCTTCAGAAGAAATGTTTTTATGTTAGGAGTTTCGGTGATAACTTGAGAAATATTAGTTTTGATGGGGTCATACTCGTTCACTTTATCTTCTCCATAGAAGCTTCTGAGCGGTCCTTCTCCAAATCCTGGAAGACCTTTCTCATATCAATTTTTCCGATACAGACACTGATGCATCTCCCGCAGCCGGTACAGGCATCGAGATTCACATTCTCCGGGAAGAAGTAGAATTTACAGAATAATCTATTACTAAATCTGTCTGCTAGCTTGGGTCTGGGGTTTGCTCCCCCGGCTACCCGGGCAAAACCGGTAAGAAGACAAGCATCCCAGAGACGGACTCTTTCGAACCTCTCTTTCTCCCTCCCATCCTGAAGAAGAAAACATCGGCAAGTAGGGCAGATCTCATTACACCCACCACAGTCTACACAACTCTCAGAATGGTTCTTCCAGACAGCAGAGGAGTAACTTTCCCTGATGAGATCCCTATAGGGACTCTTAACCTCGACTTCCTGGTTTAGTTCTTTAACCTTGCTTTGAGAATTAGCTCTTATTTTTTCTCTCTGGGCTAGGAGCTTCTCCCCGGCAGAGGTGAATAAATTCTGATTCTGGGTAACTATGGTCTTGCCCTTTTCTGAGCCCACCTCTATGACAAAACCTCCATCTACTGGAGAAAGGTTAAGATCAAACCCCTCTTCAGGATAAGGATGAGAGCCTAAGAGAGTGCAGAAGCAGTTCTCATCCGGCTCCAGACAGTCGCTGGATATCAAGAGGGAATTATCTCTTGCTCTGGTGTACCAGGGATCTGGAGATGAACTGAACTGGGTCCCAGCATATACACTATCCAGGGTCTTTAAGGATTCAAGATCGCAGCTTTTTGCTCCCAGGATAACCTTCTTAGGGAATTCTCGCTCTTGAGGAGAGGCAACCTGGAAATACTGACTGACTTTTTGATAGGGAGGAAAGAAGAAAGATTTAAGGGGCTGGACAGGCCGATTGGTGTGAAGGACAAGGTCCTTGGGAGAAGCAGTCTCTATCTTCTCATAAAAGAGAAAGTCACCTTTTTTTCGGGGAGCGTAGAGGAGATTCTTCTTAACTAGATTCCCCAGAAGATGTTGAAAATTGGCTGTGCTAATGGAGAAAGTTTCCATAAGATTTTCCTAATTGCTGATTCCTGGATTTTGTGAAATTTATCACAAGATAATTTACTATGTAGTTTTTTTTTGTCAAGTCCTAAGGGGGGAGTTTCTCCTCAAGTCCCCTCCTTTATCAGCCAGAAGGGGAATTCCTCCCCAG
>SOJT01000121.1 GCA_004376485.1 Candidatus Aerophobota bacterium
ATAATCTCTTTTACTTTCAGATCCGGACTCATTAATGAGGTATGCATCAAGAATCCCCTAGTGTCTGAAATGTCTTATTCCAGTGAACAGCATAGCCATCTGACATTGATTGGCCATCTTTATGACCTCTTTGTCCCGCAAAGCTCCTCCTGGCTGGATTATGGCAGTTATTCCCGCTTTTTCTGCCCTTTCAACTACATCGGGGAAAGGCATAAAGGCATCGGAGCCCAAAACTGAACCTCTCGCCCTTCTACTGGCTTTTCGAATGGCAATGAGGGTAGAATCTATTCTGCTCATTTGACCGGCCCCTACCCCAACTACAGTGGTATTTTTGGCTAAAACGATAGCATTAGATTTTACCCATTTTACGATCTTCCAGGCAAACAAAAGATCCTCCTTCTCTTTAGAAGAGGGTTTTCTCTGGCTCACTATTCTCATCTGAGCTGGAATATGTGTTTCTCTATCCTCGTCTTGCAAAAGATACCCTCCTTCTACTTTTTTCATATTCCATTCCTCTTCTGGTAGACTGGAAAAGGTGCCGGTCTTTAGAATACAAACATTTTTTCCCCATTTCTGCTTGGTCTTCAGGATTTGGAGTGCTTCCTCTTCATAGTCGGGAGCGATTATCCCCTCAATGAAGCTGTTGGGAGAGGCTATTTCAAGGGCAGTAGCTCTGTCTACCGCCCTGTTCAGTCCCACAATCGAGCCAAAAGCAGAAACAGGGTCTGTGCTGAGGGCTTTCTGGTAAGCTTCTGGTAGAGTGGGGGCGCAGCCAAGTCCACAGGGATTAGTGTGTTTTATTATCACTGCCGCTGGCTGGGTAAATTCTCTCACTATTCCTAAGGCTGCATCCAGGTCTAATAAATTATTGAAAGAAGTCTTCTTTCCAGATATTTGCTGAGCCAAGGGGGAAGATACTTCTCCTCTGGCAGAGTCCACATAAAAAGCCGCTCTTTGGTGAGGATTTTCTCCGTATCTAAGGTTCTCCATTTTCCTAAGATTAAGATTTACTATCTCGGGGAATCTTTCCTCTTTCTCCTTCCCCAGGTAATTGGCTATAAGCCCATTGTAAGAAGCGGTGATTTGGAAAACCTGCATTGCCAAATCACGACAGGTGGAGATCTTTAGAAAACTTTCATTTTCTCTTAACTCTTTAAGGATCCCGGCATATTGTTCGGGACTGCTCACTGCTGCTACATGGTGAAAATTCTTTGCCGCTGAGCGGAGCATAGCAGGTCCTCCAATGTCGATATTTTCCAGAGCCTGCTCCAGGGTGGTTTCCTCTTTAGTTATTACCTGGGTGAAGGGATAGAAGTTAACCACCACCATGTCGATGAGATTTATATCAAGAGCTTTCATTTCTTCAATATGCTGGGGATTGTCTCTCAGGGTAAGGATACCGGCATGAATGTTAGGATGCAGGGTTTTTACTCTTCCTCCCAACATGGGAGAGATACCTGCCTCTTTGGATAGTTCCCCTATGGGAAGTCTTGCTTCCTTCAGGATTCGGGCTGTACCTCCTGTAGAAAGAATCTTGATTCCCATCTTGACGAGTTCTCTCACCAAATCAACAATTCCCTCTTTGTTAGACACGCTCACCAGAGCGGTCTTAATCCTGGGCATTACTTTTCTCCCCTCAATGTCTTTTTCTTTATTTTTATGGCTAGACAGGTGATATTTTGTAGTCTCTCATCCTTGTGCGAAACTCTCTTTTTCCTTAAGCTATAGCAGAATCTTTGTCTTACGTCAAGAAATCT
>SOJT01000044.1 GCA_004376485.1 Candidatus Aerophobota bacterium
GAAAAAATTCCAAAAATGATTTTTTGCCATAGAAACCTTCCGACTTTAAGCGAACTGAATGAAATTGCACAATAGTCTGCGAGCTACTGCCGTATGTAAGGGGCTATTTGAATCAGTGAGTGCATCACAGAAACCGACAATATTACTTAAAATAATTTTGCCTTTTCCATAAGAAATTACAGCCACAGCTGTCCCAATTCTGCGGTCATGGCCGTGGGAATATCCTACCACATGTTCCACATTCTTTCCCTCTAGAAGCATTCCGTCCGCACCATAGATGTCAGTGTCCTTGAAAAAATCGCCCAAACCACGCACATCGGTCTGGTACTCCCAGCTAAAAGCGGTATTGACAGGCAAGGATTCAAAAAGTGGATGCTCTTTGACAAGATACCAGCTTCCCATCCAGGAGGCACGGGCAGGCCCTACCATCCCTTTGAATCCCACCACCTTCTCCTTGGCTAAAGTACTGGCCCAGCCTTTAGCTATTTGCCGGTCATTAGCTATAAGAATTAAGGTTGTGCCATCCTGTGCAACACGGTTAAGAAGTTCTTTTTCTACTTTAACAGCTCCCGGACTTCTGCCTCCCACCAGGATATAATCTAATGGTTTGAGTTTGGACGAATAATCCGGTAGACTCAGGCTCTTTTTTTTGCTTAAGAATTCGCTAATGGAATTCCCTGACTCCAGAATAGCACCGTTTTCTGGCAGTTGAAGCGATTGCCAATCAATAACGAAAATTTCTTCCCTACCCTCTACCTTTTCTTTGCTCCCTGCTTTCAAGCAAGCTTTCAAGCTATAATGACCCGGCAAACTGTAACAACTGCTAATTATACCTTCCTTGAGGAGTTCTCCGTAAGTATCACCACCTTCTACTTTTATTTTCCAACCCATTTCATGGAGAACTTTTCCGTCCGGACTAACTACTTGGAACTCTAAGCGACAGGAACCACTTAGGCCGACTTCATTTACAATATAGACATCACTGACTAAGGATCCACCTTTTTCTAAGACAAGATTACGTGATTTGATAGCCAGATATAGAGGACGGGTATAATACTTTATCAGCTCTGGATCTCCCTTAAAATTACGGAAGACATCCACCAGTCCGCAGTGATTCTCAATAGGGGTACTCTCCCATCCACTGATAGCCATTCCATCATTTTCGTTACAGACTCGAATGTTCTCTATAATCCTTCCCCAGAAGTAATAAGACTTATTGCCAATACTGGTGGTTAAATCACCAACTGTGGGAAAGGCTTTTCTGAAGTTTTTCTCATCCAGAAACCTATCATAAGCCGCCCACCACTCCAGATGATCGGGCCTGTTATAGCCTCCAATGCCGGGATTTTCCTGATAAAATTTATGAATAGCTTCCAAATTGTCGGGGGTGCCAACTCCAAGTACTTCTCCCCAAAACACTATCTCTCCCTTATTATCACTACGATGAGAGAAGTCATGAGGACCATTATAAAGACTGTCCCGATAGATACCAGGTCCGCCCACAGTGTGCTGATCATACCAACCGCACCAGCCGGTGCCATCATCATGATAGTAAGTATCGTCATAAGGAAGAAAAAAAGCGTTTCCCTGACCGTATTCGGGACCGAACGAGGAGGGGGGAGCTTCTGACCAGGCAGATTTAAGAATTACTATTCTTGTAGGATCTAACTTGTGAACAAGATTCATAATCTCTTTAACATAAGGGTTATCAGGAGGAACTTTTACCTGCTCATTTTGAATGCAATAAATGATCAATGAAGGGTGATTACGGTCTCTCAAGACCATTCGGCGAATTTTTTCCTTCTCGTATTTCCGCGTAAATTCGCTCTCACTCCAGGAAAAACAGCCTGCACCTGGTTCCTCATAGCGCAAAAGACCCATCTCGTCATGCTTTTGGAGAACCTGCGACCTGCCAATATTGCGATGGAAGTTAAGCATATTCAGCCCTAAGGCTTTGGCAACCTTTACCTCTTTTTCTGCAAGCTCCTCAGTGGGAAATAGACCATTAAGAGGCCAAAAACCCCAGCTAATAGCTGACCTCAATACAATTCTCTTTCCATTCAAGTGAAGTTTTGCATCTTTCCCCAGACCCCTCGCTTCAAACCAACGAAATCCAAAATCCTGCTCTTTTGTATCTGTAATCTCTCCATCTCCTACACTTAATTTCACTCTAATAGTATAAAGATTTGGATCTTCTAAATTCCATATTTTAGCCTCAGGCATACTAGCTGGATAGGAAAACACTGCTTTTCCTGGCTTAAGATTTATCTCATTAGCAGTATGCTTCCATTCAATATTTTCAGGATGATTCTTAGGAAAAATAGAAATAGTTAAATTCCCTTTAAGGGTTTCTTTTAAGGCATTCCTAATAGTAGTCTGAAGAGTAATCTGTCTAATCTGGGGCTTATTTTTAATGAAGATATCCTCTACCCAGACTGGATCAATGGCTATTAGCTTGATTCCAGTGTCCAATCCACCAAAACCGTGACTTAAAGGAAGCTCATAATCTCCCCATCGAAGAGGTGAAACTGCAAGGTCTTCCAAGTCAAAATCTGGCCAATCCAATCGTCCCCCTGGATTAGTGATGCGAACGGCAAGCCAGTTTTCCTCACCATATTGGGCTGCATCGGTTATATCTACCTCAAAGGGGGTCTCAGCAATGATGTTGTATCCTACAAGCTGCTCATTAAGGTAAACTTCCGCCCGCAGCCTGGCTCCAGGAAACTTTATCCGCAACCTTTTGCCTTCCCACCTCTTGGGGACAAATACCTTACGCCACCACCAGGAAACTCCTTGATAGATACCATTACTTACTTCAGAATCATCATGGGCAAAGAAATACTCTGCCTGGTCATAATTGCGGCTCTCGTATTTCCCCCAGAAGTGCTCCTCCACTGTACTGGGAAGGCTCACTTCTTTAACATCATCCTTAACCCCCTCTTTATTGTACATTCTTTCCCAGCCAATAGTGGGAGGATTGAGCGGAAGAGATTTGAGGTTAAATTCTCCAGGAAGATAAAGCGAATCATCCTTCCAGGATGCCTCTCTATCACACCAAAGACTCCAGGGTTTCTCACATAGGTTAATGATACCTCTACGGTACTTCATTTCATTGACTTTGATTTCGGTCAAATTTCCCTCCTTCAAACACACTAATGTCAAAGATTAACATGATTCATTTTTTTGCCAAACTTTCTTTATCCCAAAGTGGATTGACCTTTTTATTTTTCACCTCCCTCTTGGAGGGAAAACAGCTCTACACCTGCCAGGTTTATCCAGTACCTTCTTCCTCCTGCAGCTCTCACCTTTGGACGTAAAGGAAGCACTTCACAAATACACCGTCTACGTCAAGGTCCGGTGGGATCTCACGCTTGCACTTGTCCATCACCTGGGGGCATCTTCCGGCGAACTTGCACCCCGCTCGCAGGTATTCCTCCCGCTCCAACTCTATGATCTCTGTCTTTCTCTGCCACCGCTGTTTAGGGTCGGCCTCGGGGATGGATTCCCGCAGGAGCTCCGTGTAGGGGTGTCTCGGCCTCATGAGGATCTCCTCTGCCTTCCCCATCTCCACCATATTTCCTCTGAACATGATGGTAATCCAGTCACACACGTAATAGGCGGTGGCGAGATCGTGGGTGATGTAGATCACACTCATCCCTTGCTCCTCTTTGAGTTTTCGGAACAGATTCACAACGGATATCCGGATGGAGGCGTCTACCATAGACACAGGCTCATCAGCGATCAGAAGGGAAGGGTTGGTGAGGAGGGCCCGGGCGATGGAGATTCGTTGCAGCTGTCCTCCGGAGAACTCGCTGGGATATCGCCCGGCGACCTCCGGATAAGACAGGCCCACCGTCCTAAGGGTTTCATCGATCCGTTCCTTTGCCTTCTTCCGCCCCTGGGTGAGGCCGAAATTGTGTAGGGTCTCGAAGAAGTAGCGGTCCACCTGCCTTAAGGAGTTGAAAGTCTCGAAAGGATTCTGGAACACAGCCTGAATCCCGGCCGTCCGCCAAACGTTCCTGCGGTTCACTTGAGCGCCGTCCTTCCTCCAGTAGGTAATTTTCCCGGAGGTGGGCTCTTCGAAGCCGAGAATCATGCGGGCGACGGTAGTCTTCCCACAGCCGCTCTCCCCGGCCAGGCCGAAGATCTCAGCAGGACGGGCATGGAAAGAAACGTGGCTCACAGCTGTGATTCTGAACCTTGAGATCAAACTGCCCAAGTAGAACACCTTGGTGATATCTTGGAGTTCAAGTATTTTATCGATATTTTCCCTTCCCTATCAGCCAGCAGGCCACCTTGTGTTTTTCCCCCACTTTGAGAAACCCGGGAACCTCCCCTCGGCACAGATCCATGGCAAACGGGCAGCGGGGATGAAAAGTGCAGCCGCTCGGCAGGTCCGCCAGAGAGGGTGGAGCCCCAGGTGCACTCTTCCGCATGCTCTTATCGCCGAACTTAGGAAGGGAGTCGATTAGGTATTTCGTGTAGGGGTGAAGAGGGTTTTCGAAGATCTCCTCTACCTGTGCTTCCTCGATCATCTTCCCTGCATACATGATACCGATGCGATCCGCTATGTTGGCGTGTACGCCCATATCGTGGGTTACCAGGATGATGGTATTGCCCAACCGTTCCTGGATGTCTTTAAGAAAATTAATTACTCCCCGCTGAACCACCACGTCCAGTGCCGTGGTGGGCTCATCTGCGATCAGGATCCGCGGAGAAAGAAAAGTGGCCAGGGCAATGGTTACCCGTTGCCGCATCCCCCCAGAGAGCTGATGGGGATAGGTCTTAAGTAGTCGAGCAGGAAGTCCCAGCTCCACCAGGTGCCTCTTCGCCTGTTCCAATGCTTCCTTTCTCGTTTTCCCCATCACATGGCTTTCCAGGAAGTCGCCGAAGGAGTGCCCGATCTTGCGAATGGGATTGAGGACGCTCATGGAACCCTGGGGCACGTAGGCGATGTACTCCCATCGCAGCCTCCTTACCTCCTCGGGCTTTAAAGAAAGGACATCTACGACGGCCCCGTTCACGCGGTAAAAGACCTTCCCCCCTTTCCACCTCAACGGTGGAACCAGGAAGGAAAAAAGCGTTTTCAGCAAGGTGGTCTTGCCGCAGCCGCTCTCCCCAGCGATCCCGTATACCTCATTCTCCTCGATTTCCAGGTTCACGCCGTTTACGGCCTTGACCACCTTTTCAGTGCCGTACATGTCCAGGACGTAATACGACTTAAGCTCTTCTGTTTCCAGTACCCACATACAGGAAGTCTCCTTACCGTGCTCCCACCCGTTGGATACGGGTCCGGGGATCCAGATACTCGCTGATACTGGCGGAAAGCCAGTAAAGCCCTATAAGCAAAAGGACCGTCAAACCAACAGGGGTTAATATCCACCACCAATGTCCAAGGAGCATTGCTTGGTAGGTAATCGCCCACCTAAGCGTAGTCCCAAGGGTTGGAACCTCCAATCTAACCAAACCAAGAATTGCTAACACAATTTCCATTCCGATCGCCCAGGCCATATTGTTGATAAGAGTGGAAAGGATAAGCGGCATAGTAAAAGGGGTATACTCTTTCATTACCAGGGGCAATGTGCTATTCCCCGAAAGGATGGACGTCTGAGTGAACTCACGCTCACGCAGACTCAAGACCTGTGACCTGATCGTCCTGGCATCCCAGGCCCATCCGAAAAATGCAAGAAGGAATCCAATGTTCACAAGGGTCATCGCTTCCCGCAGCAGCATTGCCACCAAAACAAGAATCAAGAATAGGGGTATCACCAAGAGTCCATCAGTGATACTCATCAGAATTCTGTCGATGAACCCTCCTTTGTACCCCGCAACAAAGCCGACAAGAACCGCAATAACCCTTGACAATACCGCGGCGATCACCGCGATGATCAGGGAGTTGCGTATAGCAAAGGTGGCCCCCCAAAAAATGTCTTGCCCTTTTGAATTAGTCCCCAGAATATGGGTCCAGGATGGGGGCGTGTCGCGTGGAACTTGAAGCCATCTAATGGGATCATAAGGTGAAAATGCCGAAGACACTGCAAGAATCATTAGCAAAACCAAAAGAACAAAGCTAACTGCGAATCTATAATCTGTGAAAAGGTCTTTCAGCAACTTCATGTCTGATCACCTACCTGTGCCGAATTCTAGGGTCCAAAAGAGGATAAAGAAGATCCAGGATTAAAACCGCTGTGCTAATGGTGAGAATGGAGAGAACTGTAATTCCCATAATCAGGTTGTAGTCGCCCCTGGTCACTGCCATATAAAGCAGAAGGCCGATTCCAGGATA
>SOJT01000002.1 GCA_004376485.1 Candidatus Aerophobota bacterium
TCTGATAGAATATCTCATCCGGATGAACCACCATAATCGGTCCCTGGGCACAAAAACCATTGCATCCGGTGAGCACCACTAGAATCTCTTGTTCAAGTTTATGTTTCTTGAGTTCTTTTTCTAGAACTTCGCTTATTTTTATGGACTTATTGGAGACACAGCCGGTGCCGGCACAGAGCATAAGATGCATTCTATATTTTGCCATTTAAATTTCCTGCTAGTTTTGAATCTCTATGAGACCCGTTCACTTCCCATAGCTAGAGCATACTTGACCACAATATTACCCTTCATCACATGCTGGGCAAATATCTCTTGAACTTTCTTCTCGGTTAGATCAACATACTTAACTGGTGCTTCCCCTTTTAGCTCAACAGTCATCATCGGTTCGCGACTGCAAAGGCCAGCGCAACCAGAACTGGTGACAATTACGTCCCTGGTATTCTTTTCTTCAACCAGAGCCAAAATCGCAGCCATTATCTTGCGGGCCCCAGCAGCAATCCCACAGGTTCCCATGTGAACGGTGACCTTGGCTTGACCAGTTCCCTCTCGCAATATGGTCATCTTTCGCATTCTTTGACTGATTTTTTCCAGATCTTCCGGTTTTAATTTCGCCATATTCTCTATCCCTTATACTTTTCCACGGTCTTTGCAACCTTGACCTGATTCATCTTTCCATACAAATCATCCCCAACAGTCACTACCGGCGCTAACCCACAACAACCCAGGCAACGCACAGCTTCCAAAGTAAAATTCAAATCAGAGGTAGTTTCCCCAATTTTAATTCCTAAGTCCCGCTCCAGTCTCTCCGCTATCCGTTGTCCGCCTCTTACGTGACAGGCGGTACCAAGGCAGACACTGATTACGTATCGACCCCGTGGGGTCAGACTAAAGCCCTTATAAAAGGTGGCTATGTTATATATTTGACTCAAAGGGATGTGTAATTCAGCAGAAACATACTTTAATACATTTTCGGGCAGGTACCCGTATTCTAAGTTGATATCCTGCAGAAGAGGTACCAGGGTCCCTCTTCCATTTTCGTTATTTCCAATTAGGACACTAATTTTCTCCAAATCCTTCTCTTCCAACTCCGGTTTGACTATTTCTTCCTCCTGAGGCTCGTTTCTTACCGGGCAATTGTTCCAACAGCTACCACAACCAGTGCACTTGGACTCATCAACGAAGCGAGGATTTTTCTTGACTCGTACTTTAAACATACCCGGTTCACCTTCCACCTTATCTACGTCAGCCATAGTAATAATCTCGATATTCTGATGTCTTCCTGCATCTACCAATTTGGGAGCCAAAATACACATAGAACAATCGTTGGTGGGAAAGGTCTTGTCCAGTTGGGCCATTGTTCCTCCAATAGCAGCACCCCGGTCTACAAGATACACCTTATACCCCGAGTCGGCCAGATCAAGCGATGCCTGAACACCTCCTATCCCTCCGCCAATCACCATTATAGACCCTGTTTTTCTTTCTTGCATCCCGGATGAATTACTCATCCCCTCCTCCTCTCACCAATTTAAGGGAGGTAAGTAAGGGCATAGGATCGGTCATATGCCTCTCAAGCCAAGTGTTTCCATCTATGCCCAGGGCTAGCCCCAAAAGCTCGGTGAAATAGAAGACCGGCAGACCATCTTCACCATAGCGCATATCCAGATTCGCCTGGCAAAGCGGACAGGCGGTAATTATGGCCTGGGCTCCTGCTTCTTTACCCATATCAACGA
>SOJT01000135.1 GCA_004376485.1 Candidatus Aerophobota bacterium
CAGGCGATAATCGCTTAAAGGAAGTTGGTCTTAAAGAAGAAAAAGCTATTCTGGTTGCCCTGCGAGGGCATAATTTAAAATTTCAACCTGCCGAGACCTGGACAGTTGATGATTCCATCCAAGAGCTTGCCTCTCTGGCAGAGACTGCGGGTGCCCAGGTTCTAACCCAAATTATCCAAACACGTCAAGTCCCGGATAGCACTTACTATGTGGGGAAGGGGAAAGCGGCTGAACTGGCCAATTTAGTGAAGGAGGCCGGGGTAGATCTAGTTATCTTTGATGATGATCTCAGCCCATCTCAACAGCGAAATCTAGAAGATAAGATAGGGGTTAAGATCATCGATAGGACCCAACTTATCCTGGATATCTTCGCCCAGAGAGCTCACTCGGCATCGGGTAAAATACAGGTGGAGCTGGCCCAGCTAAGTTATCTTTTGCCGCGTCTCATAGGAAAAGGGATCATCCTCTCCCGTCTGGGAGGAGGGATAGGCACCAGAGGACCCGGGGAAACAAAACTGGAGGTTGATCGCCGAAGAATCAAAGAGAGAATTACTAAATTAAAGGGGAAAATAGGAAAGATTGATCGACAAAGAGAGGTTCTACGCAAGGAAAGAAAGAGGAAATCTTACCCTGTAGCCGCCATGGTGGGCTACACCAATGCAGGTAAATCCACCCTCCTCAATACTCTCACTGAAGCCAAGGTGATGGTAGATGACAAGTTATTTTCTACTCTGGATCCAACCACCCGAAAGATAACCCTACCCAACCACGAGACTGTCCTTCTCACCGACACAGTGGGATTCATCAATAAACTACCTCATGGTTTAATTGCTTCTTTCTACGCTACTTTAAAGGAGGTAGAGGAAGCAGATATTCTCATCAACGTTTTAGACGCTTCTCATCCTAAACTTGGAGAAGTAAACAAAGCCACTCACTCTGTCTTGAAGGAACTTAAAGTAACTGATAAGCCCATCATTAATGTCCTCAATAAAATAGACCTGGTAGAGAATGGATACCAAATCTTGCGCCTACAGAGAAGCCTGGACTCGAGTGTCACTATCTCAGCTCTTAAGGGAGAAGGGCTGGATAAGCTTATCCAGAAAATTGTCGAGCTTCTCGATGAAGAGAGAATCACTACTGAATTTGTCTTTCCCTATGAGAGGAGTGATCTCATTTCTCTTCTTTATTCCCAAGGCGAGATCCTTAATAAGGAATACCTTGAAGATAAAACCGTCCTTAGAGCAAGGATAAGTAGATCTCTGGCGGGGAGGCTGGCGAAATACGAGAGGAAATAAACAATGAAGGCAGCCATTGGCGCGGATCATGCAGGATACCAGCTGAAGGAGGAAATAAAGAATCTCCTGAAGAAAAAAGGAATTGAGTGCTACGACTTTGGTACTCATAGTTCCCAAAACGTAAAAGATGATTATCCTGATTATGCTATAAAAGTAGCCGAGGCGGTGGTTGGAGGTGGGTACGAGCGAGGAATTCTCATTTGCGGAGCCGGCGTAGGAATGGGAATGGCAGCCAACAAAGTCCCTGGGGTAAGAGCGGCACCCTGCTGTGATACGCTTACTGCACGTCTTTCCCGTCAGCATAATGATTCTAATGTACTAACTTTGGGGGCCCGAATAACAGACAAGGAGCTAGCCAAAAAAATTGTAGAAGAATGGTTGAAAACGGAATTTGAAGGAGGAAGGCACAAAAGAAGGGTGGAAAAGATTG
>SOJT01000194.1 GCA_004376485.1 Candidatus Aerophobota bacterium
TCGTTGATATGGGTAAAGAAGCAGGAGCCCAGGCCATAATTACCGCCTGTCCGCTCTGCCAGGCGAACCTGGACATGCGCTATGGTGAAGATGGTCTGCCGGTCTTCTATTTTACCGAGCTTTTGGGACTAGCCCTGGGGATAGATGGAAACACTTGGCTTGAACGGCACATGACCGATCCTATGCCGTTACTCGCTTCCCTTGATTTGGTGAGAAAAAAATGAGTAATTCATCCAGGATACAAAAAAGAAAAATAGGCTCTGTAATGGTGATTGGCGGAGGAATAGGAGGTGTTCAGGCCGCGCTTGATCTGGCCGACTCGGGGTATAAGGTGTATCTTATAGACCAGCGTCCTGCTATTGGGGGGACAATGGCCCAACTGGACAAGACCTTTCCTACTAACGATTGTTCCATGTGTATTTTGGCTCCCAAATTAGTAGATGCAGGAAGACACCAGAATATCGAGATTATTACCATGGCTGATGTAAATAAGGTGGAAGGTGAACCGGGTATATTTAAAGTACAAATCAAGAAGAATCCTCGCTTCGTTGATGAATCCAAATGTACTGGTTGTGGTAGCTGCTGGAACAATTGCCCGGTGAGAAATAAACCTCAGGAGGAAGGAATAGTCAAAGTTGAATTGAAAGAGGAAGATTTGGAGAAAGTCAGTACCCTAATTACAGCTAACGAGAATGGAACAGGGACCCTGGTACCTCTTCTGCAGGATATCAACTCAGAATACGGGTATCTGCCCGAGAATATCCTAAAGTATGTTTCTACTGAATTACACATACCTTTGAGTCAAATATATAACATAGCTACCTTTTATAAGGGCTTTAGTCTGACGCCACGCGGCCGATATATAATCAGTGTCTGTCTGGGTACCGCCTGCCATGTAAGAGGGGGGCAGAAGATAATGGAAAGACTGGAACGAGACTTAGGAATTAAAATTGGGGAAACTACCTCTGATTTGAATTTTACTTTGGAAGCTGTGCGTTGCCTGGGTTGTTGTGGGTTAGCGCCGGTAGTGACTGTTGGGGATGATTTGTATGGAAAGATGAGTCAGGTCAAAATTCCCAGCACCATAGAAAAGTATAAGGGATAGAGAATATGGCGAAATTAAGACCGGAAGATCTGGAAAAAATCAGTCAGAAAATGCGAAAGATGACTATATTACGTGAAGGAACTAATCGAGCTAGAATTACCGTTCATATGGGAACCTGTGGGATTGCTGCTGGGGCTCGCAAGATAATGGCTGCTATTTTAACCCTGATTGAAGAAAGGAATACCAGAGACGTAGTTGCTATCAGTTCTGGTTGTGCTGGGCTTTGCAGTCGTGAACCGATGATGACAGTTGAGTTAAAAGGAGAGGCTCCGGTCAAGTATGTTGATCTAACCGAGAAGAAAGTTCAAGAGATATTTACCCAGCATGTTATGAATGGCAACCTTGTGGTCAAGTACGCTCTAGCTATAGGAAGTGAGCGGGTTTCGTAGAAATTTAATACTAGCAGGAAAACAAATGGCAAAACATAGAATGCATCTAATGCTTTGTGCCGGCACCGGCTGTGTTTCCAATAAATCCTTAAAAATAAGAGAAGCTTTAGAAAAAGAGCTTAAGAAACATAAACTGGAAGAAGAGATTCTAACCGTGATGACCGGATGTAATGGCTTTTGTGCCCAGGGACCGATTATGGTGGTTCATCCGGATGAGATATTCTATCAGA
>SOJT01000159.1 GCA_004376485.1 Candidatus Aerophobota bacterium
CAAATCCCTGATTAAAAGTCATTCTGAGCTACTGGATTTTTATGAAGAAGAGCTTTCTGAAAAAGAGGGTGAGGTGAAGAAGGAAATACTCAAAGATGAAGAGCTGCCCTTCAACAAGGAAGGAGTTGAAGAGCAAAATACAGAACCTGCCTCCTTAGAGGACGATCATAGTGAAACAATCACATTTGAGGATGAGTAGTTACCAGAGGGATGTTAGGAAGGGATGAGGAGGGCTTTTACGGTTTTCTTTTCTTCACACAGCCCGAATGCCTTCTTCCACTCGGTAAGAGGAAACTCGTGACTAATGAGGGGGCTAATCTTCACCTTGCCTGTTGCCATCAAAGAAAGACCTCTTTCCCAGCTGGTGGGAGAAGAGCTAAAGCTGAAGATTACCTTAATCGCTTTGAACACGGCCTTGTCCCATTCCATATTTATGTTTTTCTTGCCCACTATTCCAATAACAGAGACTCTACCGTCTCTCTTTACTATTTCTAATGCCTGATTGATAGCTTTTTCGGATCCAGAAGCTTCCACCACAAGATCCGCTCCCCACCCTCCGGTAAGACTTCTTACCTTTTCGCTGAGATCCTCCTCATCTACATTGACAATATAATCAATCCCCAGCTTTCTGGCTGCCTTCAATCTCAAGGGGACGTCCATGGCTGTCCCTGATACTATGACCTTAGCCGCCCCCTCAGCCTTAGCTATGATAGCGGATAGAAGTCCTACCGGTCCCGGGCCCAGAACCACAACAAGGTCCTCCGGTTCTACTCTGGTTCTTTCCAGAACTCCGGTGACAGCTATAGCCATGGGCTCAGCTAAAGCCGCTTCTTCGAAGGATACATTATCTGGAATTCTATGTAGAAGATGGGCAGGTATTTTTACAAAAGAGGCAAAGGCACCATCCTGCCCCCAGCCCACACCTCTTTTCTGGGGACAGAACTGAAGGCGACCACTGCGACAATACTGACAGACTCCGCAAGTCTGGGTGTGGGGCTCGGCAACTACCCTGTCTCCCTTTTTCCATCCTTCGACAGCTTCTCCTACCTGAGTAATTTTTCCGGAAAACTCGTGTCCCAGAATAAGAGGAGGCCAGTAGGAATGTTCATCATGGTAGATATGAATATCTGTTCCACATATGCCGGCGGCCATAACCTGGATGAGCACCTCATCATCTTTGATCTTTGGCTCCTCAACCTCCCGGAGTTCCACAAAGCCTTTCCCTTTTTTAAGTTTCATTAAAGCCAGCATTCCATTTCCCTCCTTTTAGAACTCAGACTTTGAAGTTTCTCCCGGTAACTGAGGATAGGAGTTTCCCACACTAGTGTAGTCTCTGCCACCACTTTATCCAAGCTAAACATCGGTTATTATGGTCGGCATAGGGAATCGGGGAGATAGCCGGCCTTCAGAGCCTCTTCTCTGGTATTAAATACCACTCTATTTTTCAGTGATATTCTCCCCCCTCTAGGACAACCAGGGTAATGAAACCTGGTGGAGAATCTACTGGCCATATAATAGGGTCTCTCTTCTATTTCCCTGGCCAAAACCACATCTTGACTTTGCACAAGTTCGCAGTTAATAGGTATGAGTAGTTTCCTCATAGCCTTCTTGCTTAGAGCGTCCAGGGAAACGAAAAGATGGGATTGGACCTGAGGTGATCCCCCGAGCTTCACCAGACCAAAATGAGCCCCGGTGACCAGAACACCTATCCTTCCCTGCTGAT
>SOJT01000220.1 GCA_004376485.1 Candidatus Aerophobota bacterium
AAGGCCATTGCATGAGTGGATACCTCATCAACACAGTAATCCGGAACATTAGCCATATCTAGATTAAGAATCCTTTATTCTCCCGCTGCATACCTCCACAGCAGTGACTGCATATACTTTAGCAGCATCAACCAGGTCAGCAATGTTAACGTACTCCTCGGTAGTATGGGCTTTGATAACAGGACCTGGTCCAAACACCGCTGTAGGTATCTTTGCCCTATTTACGAGAAGAGAAGCGTCGGTCCAGCCTGACATTCCTGCAATCTCCGGATTCCTACCTGGAACATATTTGAACGCCTTACTGAGAGCCCTTACAATCTTACTATCCCTAGAAATTTCCATGGGTTCATGGGGAAGAATTTTTAGGCCCTGTTTTCCTATTTCCTCCAATTGCTTCCTAGTATCAGGGCCAACAGGGATTGGATTTACCTCGGCCTTAAATTCAGCATAGGTATTCTCCAATTGTCTAATCACACTACGAATTTCACTTAATACATCCTCGATCTTTTCTCCCGGCAGGGTTCTTCGATCAAGTTGAATTTTGCATAGATCCGGAACAACACTATTACGGACTCCTCCCCATATCTTTCCTATATTAAGCGTAGGGCAGCCAACTAGTCGGTTAGACCTTAAAGTCTGTGATAACTTTGGAACCAGCTTTTCTTCTAAAACACAGACTAATCTAGCAGCATTCACAATAGCATTTATACCCTCCTTAGGGATGCTGGCATGAGAAGCTTTCCCTTTAACAGTTATTTCTATCCATTCTATTCCCTTATGGGCGATCACTATTTGAAGATCCGTGGGCTCGCCTACTAGTGCCGTATCATACTGGCAACCTCCCTCTATAAGACGTTGAGTTCCTTCATTAATATTTTCTTCCCCTACCACCGCCGCCAAAATAAGATTACCTTTAAGTTTTATTCCTGTCCGCTTTATAGCTATTAGAGCATAAGTCATCCCAGCCAGTCCTGATTTCATATCGACTGCCCCTCTTCCCCAGATCTTACCATCCTTAACTTTCGCCCCGTAGGGATCTTTCATACCGAGAGAACGAACGGTATCCATATGACCATTGAAAAGCAAATTAGGTCCCTTGCCTGTACCTCTAAGTCTACCAATTACATTGGATCTTCCCTCTGCAGCTTCCTGGAGAACTACCTCTATACCTTCTCTCTCCATAAGATCCTTTAAAAATAAGGCAATTTCTTTCTCTCTGGAAAATGTATCCTTGTGACTGGGTATTTTTATTAGGTTCTGGCAAAGCTCGACCAATTCTTTTTCTTTTATTTGTCCTAAGCACTTTATGATATCATCTTCCATCTTAGATCTCCTGAGCAGATAACTTCTCTTACTTTTTTGACCGGTTTCTAAAACGCACTAGGTAAGATGCATTTAGACTATGGACTCTCAACATATCTCCCTTCCTACCTTTGCTCCTTCCTGAATTGCGTGGTAAAAATCCTTCGGCTCTAGACAATCCCCGATTTTGTATACCTTTCCTTTAAACTCTGATTCTCTAAGTTGCTGCAAAAGAGTATCTCGGGACTCAAAACCCACGGAGATGATTAGAGAATCAAAGGGGTAACTTTCCTCACTCCCGTCATTTTTCTTAAAAATAGTCTGCTTATCTTCTACCTTCAAGATTTTCCTTGATTCCAGAATAGAAATCCCCTGTTCCTTTAGGCTATGTAAAAGATAAAAACGATTGGTAGAATGCTCATCTTGCAAAATCTCACTCAAGCTGAGCTCATCAAACAATTTCACCTTCTTTCCCTGCAAACTAAGATGCCAGGCTATCTCACATCCCACCAGTCCGGCTCCGAGAACAATTACTCTTTCTCCCAACTCCGGCTTACCCTGATTATCTAAGACCTCAACAGCAGTGTAAAGAGCTTCTCTTTTCAATCCGGGGATCCAGGGAATCACATGCTCAGAACCTGTAGCCAGAACAACTACTTCAGGATTTTCCTCGACTATTGTGGAGACATCAGCTTCCTTTTCAAGCCGCAGCTCAACCCCGCTTTTTTCTATTTTTCCAAGATAATAGTCAAGAAGTCTTTTTACATCTTTTTTAAAAAAAGGAACCGAGGAGGGGATCATATTACCCCCTAACCTTTTGTTTTTCTCATGAAGGGTAACCTTATGGCCTCTTTTGTCTAGAGTAAGGGCCGCCTCAAGGCCAGCCGGTCCACCACCAATCACCATAACTTTCTTTGCTCTATCAGCTTTGCTGATGTAGTATTTTCTCTCTTTACCCAGAGAAGGATTAACCGTACAGCGAACTTCCTGACCGGAAAATAGCCTTTTATGACATCGGTTACACCTTACACAGGGAATAATTTCCTCTATCCTGCCCTCTTCCACTTTAAGGGGCCAGTAGGGGTCGGCAAGGAGGGCTCGGCCCAGGGCAATTAAATCTACTTTCCTCTCTTCAAGGACCTGTTCCGCGTAAAAGGGGTCGACAACTCCTCCCCCGGCTATGACAGGGACAGAAACCTCTGATTTTATCCTCGCCGCCAGCCCGATAACCTCCCCCGGGGGTGCATAAAGAGGAGAAACATCCGAATATCTGTAGCCATCTAGTTCATAGGTGGTAGAGGCAACATGAAGGTAATCAACCCCAATCTTCTCCATATGTTGGGCGATTTTCTTAGCTAATTCTAATTCCACCCCACCTTTTAGATGTTCATAGGCACTGAATTTAAAACCTACCGGGAAAACCCTCCCACACTCTTTCTTTATTTCCCTTACTATTTCCGCAGGAAACCTCATCCTCCCCTCAAAATCCCTCCCATACTCATCTTCTCTGCGGTTGGTATGGGGGGAGATAAACTGACCAATAAGGTAGGTATGGGCTCCATGAATTTCCACTCCATCAAACCCGGCTATTTTTGCCCGTTTTGCGGCTTGAGTGAATTTTTCTACTAGCTCCTCTATTTCCTGTTGGCTCAACTCCCGGGGAGTATCCTCATAAAGCGGGGTGGAGACAGCGGACGGAGCAACAGGTTGGAGCCCGGTAATCGATTTCACCGCTCTTCCACCATGATGGGCAATCTGGAGAAAAATTCTGGCCCCGTATTCCTGCACCGTCTCAGCAAGGTAATTTAAGCCACAAACCTGTCTTCCTGAAAAAATTCCCGGAGAATCCATTCTCTGATCATCAACCACAGAGGCGAACTGAGTTATGATTAATCCCGCTCCACCACGGGCTCTCTCTTCATAATAATCGACAACCCGCTCAGTAAGCGAACCATCAGGGTTAATCATTCCTACATCCATAGGAGCAAGAGCTATTCGATTTTTGATGGAGAGATTCCTGATATTTA
Organism: Candidatus Aerophobota bacterium; assembly: GCA_004376485.1. GTDB lineage: Bacteria > Aerophobota > Aerophobia > Aerophobales > AE-B3A > SOJT01. The sequence goes on from SOJT01000220.1 coordinate 3,330, forward strand.
CCGGGAAAAATAATTTTGAAAAATCTGCAGGGCTTTTCTGATATATTTTCACAAAATGCTCCTTATCCTGTCAAAAGCTTCTCTTATATTATCTTCAGAAGTAGCAAAGGAAAACCTGAGATATCCCTCTCCTCCGGAGCCAAAGGCAGATCCAGGAACAGTTACCACCTTTGCCTCCTTTAAGAGCCTTAGAGCAATATCCTCGGATTTATCACCCAACCTTCTTACATTGACAAAGGCGTAAAAAGTTCCCCGGGGAGGACAGCAGGAAAAAGACCGGGTTTTCTCAATCTCTTGTAACAAGGTAGCTCGTCGTCTCCGATATTTTGTAAGCATATCCATTACTGCCTCCTCACCTCTCTTCAGGGCTGTTAAGGCCGCCTCCTGGGAAATGGAGCTGGCGCAGGCGGCTACATTCTCCTGAAGCTTGGTCATCTCCCTGATAAGCGGCTCTGGACCAAGAACATAACCTACCCTCCAGCCCGTCATGGCATAGGTCTTGGAAAATGTATTAATTACGATAGTTCTTGATTTCATCTCCGGCAGAGAGCAGATACTATGATATTCCCCATCATAGATTATTTTCTCGTAGGCCTCATCGGAAATAATTAGGATATCATTTTCTTTACAAACCCTGACTATCTCCTGGAGCTCGTTAGAACCATAAACACTGCCGGTGGGATTATGGGGAGAGTTAATGATTATAGCCCTGCATCTGGGTGTAAGGTGGGAGAGAACCCTATCTGCGGTTAATATCCATCCTCCCTCTTCGTAAAGCGGTACAAAAACAGGCTTTCCTTCGGCAAGAAGCACCTGCGCCTGGTAATTTGGCCAGTAAGGATCGGGAATAATTACCTCATCACCAGAGTTAAGGATAGACATCAGGGTTAAGACCAGAGCCTCCATAGCTCCCACAGTGATGAGTACCTCACCTTCAGGATCATAGTAGGCTCCTTGCTCTTTTTTATATTTTTCGGCTACGGCTCTTCTCAGAGATAAAAAGCCAGCATTGGGTGTATAGTGAGTCTTACCTTCCTTTGCTGCCTGAAAAGCAGCCTCAATTATGAAGGAAGGGGTGGCAAAATCTGGTTCTCCCATACAAAGATGAATGGCATCAGGATGTTTAGCTGCCAGGTCAAACATACGGCGTATCCCCGAGCGGGGAAGCTGCAAAATCCTCTCAGAACAGAGCAATTGCACTGAATCTCTCCCCAAAACATTATTTTACTGCTCCAAAGGTCAATCCCCGCACAATGTACCGCTGCAGGTAAACCACCAGGACAAATGCGGGAATGAGCGCCAGAGTGGAAAGTGCACACATGAGGGGCCAGTCAAATCTCATGGTTCCGGCTAAAGATGCCACCAGGACAGGAACAGTACGCGCTGCCTCCGAGGTTAAAACAAAAGCAAATAAAAACTCATTCCAGGACAAAAGAAATATCAGAGCAGATACTGCCACGATCATAGGGGCAGCTACCGGAACCAGAACGTACAAAAGAATCTGAGTTCTGGTAGCTCCATCAACTATGGCAGCTTCTGCCAGTTCAGAGGGAATCTCCTCAAAGTAGCCTTTTAAAAGCCATATAGCAAGGGGAAGATTAATGGTAAGATGAGCCACCATTACTGCAAATATGGTATCTACCAGACGGAAGCTGCGCAGAATAATGTAAAGGGGAACAATTATTCCAAAGGCAGGAGCCATTCTTACAGTAAGTATCCAGAAACCTATATTTTGACTTGCCTTGGTCTTGAGATTGGCCAGAGCGTATCCTGCCGAAACGCCAAGCACCAGTACCAGGACAACATTAGATAAAGATACGATGGCGCTGTTCAGAAATGCCTTAAGCATCCCTCCTCCAAGAGCTTTCTGATAAGCTTCAAAAGTAGGTCTCCAGATAAGAGCAGGAGGAATCTTAAGAGCCTGGTACATGCTCTTAAAGGAGGATTGGACCAACCAGATGAGGGGGAAAAGAACAAAAACAAGGTAGGTAAAAACAATAGCATAGAGGACTAGCTTCTTTAAATTACTGTACTTTTGCCCATACATCAGGTAATTCTCCTTATCAGGAAAATACTCACCCCTATGGTCATAATCAGCATAATAATGGCCAGAGTCGCTGCCTGACCCAGATTAAAGTAGAGAAAACCGATCTTCCAGCCTAAAAGAGGAAAGGTCTGGGTAGCGGTTCCCGGTCCCCCACTGGTCATAACGAAGATAGCGTCAAACACATTAAAGGCATCAATAAACCTTATGATCAAAGCTATAATAATAGCCGGTTTTATTAAAGGAAAGGTGATATGGCTAAACAACTGCCAGCTTGAGGCTCCATCTATTCTTGCCGCCTCATAAAGATCAGGGGAGACCGCCTGCAGACCAGCAAGGAGGATCAAAAACATCAAAGAGGTCTTGCTCCAGATATCGGCCAGTATAATCGAGCTCAGAGCCAGTGAAGGATCGGCAAGGAGACTTTTCATAAACCCCATAGCGGGTAGTATAAAGGCTCCTATTACTCCCACTTCTCTGTTTAAGGCGAATTTCCAGGCAAAACCAGCTACCACCGGAGGAATCACCAGAGGTAGAGCGATGAGGGTTCTCATTATCCCCCGGCCTTTCAAGTCCTCGTTCAGGATCAAAGCTAATCCCAGACCCAGGATAAAGGTTAAGGTTGTGGTTGAAAAGGTATACATTACTGAAACTCTTAACGCCTGAAAAAACTCAGACGAGGTTAAAAGACGGGAGAAATTCTCAAATCCGATAAAAGGCATACCTCTTTTAAATAGTACCCACTCGTGGAAGCTGACGTAAAAGAGAAAAAAGGTAGGAAAAGCAACTATGGACAAAAGAACCAACAAGGCAGGGA
>SOJT01000092.1 GCA_004376485.1 Candidatus Aerophobota bacterium
GGTGAACACCCCCGAGGCCACAAAGTAAAATCCTATGGAGATAGCTTTCTCACTCATCCATTCCGGAGCCGCTCCTGCCACCGGTAGATCACTAATATCTTCGCCCAATCCACCTTCATTGACCACATTGGTGAGGGTGATGAGGATGCGAGAGTTATCCACACAGGAACCCACGTGAAGGACAGGAGGTATCCCCACCGTCTCACATATTTCTTGAAGACCCTTACCGGCGAACCTCATGGCAGCCTCTGGCTGAAGAAGACCCGCTTTGGCAGAGGCAATAGCTGAGCACCCTGTGGCTACTACCAGGACATCGTTTTTGATGAGCTCTTTGGTCATTTCTATATGTCCATAGTCGTGGCAAATATTGGGGTTGTTGCAGCCTACTACTCCGGCTGCTCCCCGGAGCCTACCGGTAATGATAGCGTCATTCAATGGCCGGTAGGTGGCCCTAAATTTACCTCCCAGGAAGTTAAAGACGCTCTCAGCGGTGAATCCGGCTACAAGATTCTCATTTTCCCGGGGGATTTGCACCTTATTTTTTTTCCTGTTTGGGAAATTCTCCACCGCCAATTTAAGGATTTCTTTAGCAATCTGGTAAGCCTTCTCTTCCTCAAATTGAATATGGGTTACCTGGGGAAATTTGCATTTAGGAGAGGTGGTGATGAGTTTGGTATGAAAACAGCCGGCAGTATCAGCTAGAGCTGGCATAAGACACTGAACATCCACCATCATCACCTCCACCGCCCCGGTGATAAGGGCTAGCTCCTGCTGGAGGAAATTCCCTGCCACAGGGATGCCATGGCGCATGAGGATCTCATTGGAAGTGCAACAGATTCCAGCGAGATTTATGCCTTTAGCTCCATTTTTCCTGGCCAGCTCAAGAAGTTCCGGATCCTGACTGGCTGCTACTACCACATCCGAGAGGGTAGGTTCGTGTCCGTGCACCACCACATTTACCTCGTCTTCTCTCAAAACCCCCAGATTGGATGTACCCCGGATAGGCCGGGGGCTTCCAAAGAGAACATCGGAAAGTTCCGTGGCAATCATAGAACCTCCCCAACCATCGCTGAGAGCCGTCCTCAAGCCATGCATGAGGATGTTCCGGTAATCATTACCCACCCCCATATGGGTGCGATGCATAATTTCCACAATCTCCCGGTCCACTCCCCGGGGAAGGATCCCCAGCTTTCTCCACAGCTCGACCCTCTTTTTCGGCGCCCTGAGGGCCATTCGAAGCTCACCATGCTGCTGGCCAAATTCGCTTAATACTTTTTCTGCCAGCTCCTCAGCGATTTCTTCCTTTTTCCTTCCCTCCAGTTTAATTCCATATTCAATAGCTAGGACCTTGAGCTTCTCTTCATCTTTTATCTGATAGGCCTTTGCCTTTCCCTGAGCAGCAAGAAGCAGAGCATGGGCCACATCCCGACCATGATCGGAATGAGCTGCCGCACCAGCAGCTATCATTCTGGCCAGGTTTCTGGCTACAATGGTATCGGCGCTGGCTCCACATACTCCTGTCTGGGGGCCTTCTCCGAAGGGATCAATTCGGCAGGGCCCCATGTTACAAATACGACAGCATATTCCTAACTCACCAAATCCGCATTGAGGCTGCATAGCCTCGTATCTATCCCAGGTGGTCATAATATCTTCTTCGTTTGCTCTTTTTAGCATCTTTTGACTAGCTGAATCAATCGATTTTTCCTTAATTCTGGCCATATTTACTCTCCTTCATAGTTATACTTTTTAGTCTATTAAACAGCATTTCGCTAGCTATGATAATTCCTTCCGTGGATAGATAAGAAGTTATGTTGGAATTAAAGAGGACCTTCCCATTAGGTGAAAATTCATCATCTTCTTTCCAGAGAACAAAAGAGATACTGACTTTGGGTAAGAAGGGAACTCTAACACCCACATCGCCAAAGGGAATATTCACACCTCCCAACTTATCGGCGGCCCATTTTAACTTTTGCGGCTGCTCACCAAAGAAGGTGACAAATGGCTTAACCACTCTTTGAGAAAAAGCAGGATTATAGAAACTGCCTGCGGGAAGCTGATTAAATCCTACTAGCTTCTCTTCAGTACTAGCTTCCTTGGCATTATTTAGATAGCGCAGAAAAATAGCTTTTTTCATAAGATTAACCGGTCTAGAATTACCTCGACAAGTGACCTCACCTTTGGGGTAGCAGATCTCGTAAACTTCATTTATAAGCAAAAGTCTGATCAGGGCCTTACCTGAGTGAGTGAGTTTATAGGTTGCTCCTGCAAGCTGGCATTGCCGCTGTATATCTTTTTTGGCCAGTTCTTCTAAGGCTAGCCGAAAAGATAGCTCAAGATTACCCTGTTTTATCATAAGGAAATTTTATCTTACCCCTTGCGGGCAAAAAGAGCTATTTTAGGATTTACCCTCCATTATTTTTGCGACGATCTTTTTCACCTCCCCCATTAGTCCTGTGTTCGTCCCAAAAGGCGAGGTATTGCCCAGGTCTGCCTCTAGAATTTTCTCATCATAGAGAATAAATCCCAAAAAATTGAAGTGAGGCATCTTTGTCATTAAGAATTCCTTGTCAGATTGATGGCGAATTTTGTTTCCCACTACTCCCAGATTTTCTATGCCAACTTCCTTGGCCAGTTCTCTAATTCGGTGCGCAGTTTCTATGCTTCTGAGTCCCGGCTCCACTACCACTACAAGTTCATCTACTCCTTTAGCCGTGGCTCTACCCAGATGCTCTATCCCAGCTTCCATATCCATAATTATCACTTCTTCCCGCCTCAGGATGAGACTAGTCACCATCGCTTTGAGGAAGGCGTTTTCCGGGCAGGCACAGCCTAACCCTCCCCCTCTGACCCTGCCCATAAGCATAAGGTTTATTCCGTTGTGCTTAACAGAATACTTATCCGGGATATCATCCACCCTGGGATTCAATTTAAAATAGGGATTTAAACTCCCTATTTTAGCACCTGTCCGCTCTTCTATTAGTTCTTTCATCTCAATTAAAGGTTTTATACTGGAAGGGTTGGGATAACCGAGGGTGAGAGCAAGATTGGCATCGGGATCGGCATCTATAGCGAAAACCCTTTTCCCTTCGCTTACAAAAAAGGTGGCCAAACCAGCGGCAAGAGTAGTTTTTCCTGTTCCTCCTTTACCGGTTACGGCGATCTTCATAGGCTAATTTCCCAAACAAAATTTCGTCTATTCTATCATCTTACTTCAAATTGTCAAACAGCTTTTTCCCTATAGCTAACGCTTTTGGATGTTTTTTCAGTAGGATTGCGCTTGTGATTACTTTCACAGACTTTAGCAAAATAAAAGACCCCCCTTGATACACATTCTTACGGTTCGGTCAAGGTCTGGGATCCCCTCTTCATAGCGGCTTTTATGAAATCCCGGAATAAAGGATGGGGAGATCGGGGACGAGACTTAAATTCAGGATGAAATTGAGTAGCTACAAACCAGGGATGATCGGATATCTCAGTGATCTCCACCAAATCCTTATCCTTAAATGTCCCGGCAATCCTTAATCCTCTCTGGGTAAGTAGGTCCCGATATTTATTATTGAACTCATATCGATGCCGATGTCGCTCATAAACTTCATTTTCTCCGTAAGCCTTATGACTCAAGCTATTACGAGCTAGCTCACAGGGATAGACACCTAACCTCATGGTTCCTCCCTTGGCTTTGATCTTTTTTTGCTCGGGCAAAAGGTCAATCACCGGATGAGGGGTATGAGGATCAAACTCACTGCTGTTAGCCTGTCCGAGTTCAGCCACATTTCTAGCAAACTCGATAGTAGCACACTGCATCCCCAGGCAAATTCCCAGAAAAGGTATTCCTTGCTCACGGGCATATTGAATGGCTTCTATCTTTCCCTCTATTCCCCGCATCCCGAATCCTCCCGGGACCAGAATACCGTGCAGGGAAGCAAGATAGGTCTCTGGTTGACTTTCTATTTCCTCGGCCTCTAGCCATACGGTATTAACTCTAACCTCATTAGCTGCTCCAGCATGGATGAGAGCCTCGTTTATGCTCTTGTAAGTGTCTTTCATCTTTACATATTTACCCACAACTCCAACTGATACCTCTCCTCGGGGATGGTTTACCCTTTCTACCCATCTCTGCCATTCTTCCAGATCCGTCTTGGAAGCGGTAAGGTTTAGCTTGTGCAGGATTTTGTCGGTCAAACCTTCCTTTTCGAACCTGAGAGGAACCTCATAGACATTTTCCACGTCTATGGCCTGAATGACCTCTTTTTCTTCCACATTGCAAAAAAGGGAGATCTTACTGCGTGCCTCTCCGGTTAAAGGAATTTGGGTACGGCAGAGGATTAAATCTGGTTGAATCCCGATTTCCCGAAGTTTCCCTACACTGTGTTGGGTGGGTTTTGTTTTGAGTTCTGCTGAGGAAGAGATATAGGGAAGCAGGGTAAGATGGATAAACAAGGTATTTTCTCTTCCCTCCTCCAGGCGAAATTGTCTTATGGCCTCTAGAAAAGGGAGAGATTCGATATCGCCCACTGTTCCTCCTACCTCAGTGATGACAACCTCTACTTCATCCTTTTTGGCTACTTTCCTTATCCTCTCCTGAATCTCTCCGGTGATATGAGGTACAACTTGAATGGTTCTGCCTAGATACTCTCCTTTTCTTTCTTTCTCAATAACAGCACTGTAGATCTGCCCCGTGGTAACATTGTTATGGGAAGAGAGATTTATTCCCACAAAGCGCTCATAATGACCAAGATCCAGATCGGTCTCTGTTCCATCTTGGGTAACAAATACCTCCCCATGTTGAAAGGGGCTCATAGTTCCCGGGTCAACGTTGATGTAAGGGTCGAATTTCAACATGCTCACACTGATTCCTCTCGATTTAAGGAGAGTTCCAATGGAAGCTGAAGCGATTCCCTTGCCTAAAGAAGAAAGAACCCCTCCGGTGACAAAAATGAATTTGGTCATTTCTTACCTCTCCCCTCCTCCTGAACCCATCTAGTAACTTCACTCAACAGAGCACCTGCCAGGTTCCTCTCTTCTACTTTTGCAAAAACTTTGCCCTTCTTGAAAAGAAGAGCTCCTTTCCTACCGCAGGCTATTCCTATATCAGCTTCCCTGGCTTCTCCAGGACCGTTCACTTCACAACCCATCACTGCAACCGTTAAAGGAAGTTTAAGCTCCTCAATTCCAGAGGCTACCTGGTTAACCACTGAAATCAAATCAATCTGGCATCTCCCACAGGTGGGACAGGAAATGAGAGTGGGGCGATCCTTGATGAAATCAAGCGATTGCAGTATCTGGTAAGCAGTTTTTACTTCTTCTACCGGGTCACCGGTTAAGGATACTCTGATAGTATCACCGATTCCCTGAGCCAGAAGAATGGCTATTCCCGAAGCAGACCTGATTATACCCTGAGGAGGAGGGCCTGCGGCTGTTATTCCTAGATGGAGGGGATAGGGAATCTTTTGAGAAATGAGCTGGCAGGAAAGGATAGTGGTCAAAACATAGGGGGATTTAAGGGAGACAATAATGTCCTGAAAATTATCCTCTTCCAGGAGTGTGACCGTTTCCAGAGCACTCCTCACCATGGCCTGGGCTACTTTCTGGGTAGGATTTCTCCTTTTATTCTCGGTTAGCTTTGGGAGGAAACTTTCTTTCAGGGAACCGGAGTTAACCCCTACCCGAAGGGGAACCCCACTTCCTTTAGCTGCCTCGGCTATGCGCAGGATTCCTTCTTTGCCTATATTTCCGGGATTGATTCTTATCTTATCTATTCCCTCACTTATAGCCGCAATGGCCAACTCAGGATTAAAATGGACATCGCCGACTAGGGCAAGCTTCACCTTTTTTCTAATCTTGGATAGGGCCTTCACCGCTCTCATATGGGGTAAGGCTATTCTTACTATTCTGGCTCCGGCTTCTTCCAGCTCTATAATTTGGCGCAGGGTAGCTGAGATGTTCTCCGTGGATGTTTTGGTCATCCCCTGAACCACCACCGGAGAATCTCCACCAATGATTACCTTTCCTACCTTTACTGACCGAGTTTTTCTCCTTTCTTTTACTTTACCCCAGAGCATTTTCACCTATTCACCCGCATCTTTTGCCAGAGCAGGCCGCTTGACAAATAACTTTCTCTAGTAACTCACAGCTTCATATTACCAGGGGTTTGTATATGTCAGGTTAATTTTATTCCTCTTGCATAG
>SOJT01000215.1 GCA_004376485.1 Candidatus Aerophobota bacterium
TAATAACGGTCTCCTTGTAAGGAGGGTGAATTCCCTTTTTCATTAGTCTACTCCATTTCCATCATATTTTTGTCCAGGTGAGAGATAATATCGAGAAATTGTTGATTGTTTTCCGTCTTTCTCATTACTTCAATTACTGCTTCAATGGGTTCCTTAATGTTCTGCCGATTCAGATAATCCCGGAGGGACCAGATCATTTTAAGTTCCTTTTCGTTCAGAAGGAGCTCTTCCTTTCTTGTCCCTGACCGGTTAATGTCGATGGCAGGGAAGATGCGACGCTCGGCCAGTTGCCTGGTGAGTCTGAGCTCCATATTGCCCGTTCCCTTAAATTCCTCGAAGATAACCTCATCCATTTTGCTCCCCGTTTCTACAATCGCTGTGGCCAGAATGGTTAAGCTGCCTCCCTCTTCCACTTTTCGGGCCGCTCCGAAAAATCTCTTGGGATGATGAAGCGTATTAGCATCTATTCCCCCGGAAAGAACCTTGCCGCTGGTAGGCATGAGAAGGTTATAGGCTCGAGCCAGGCGGGTGATGCTGTCCAGAAGAATAACCACATCGTATTCCTGCTCCACTAATCTTTTGGCTTTCTCAATGACCAGTTCAGCCACCCGGATATGATGCTTCGGAGGTTGATCAAAGGTAGAGTAAATTACTTCTCCCTTTACCGATCGCTGCATATCGGTAACTTCCTCTGGTCGCTCATCGATAAGCAGTATCATAAGCACTGTCTCAGGGGAGTTGGTGGTGATGGAATTGGCTACTTTTTGTAAAAGGATGGTCTTTCCTGTCTTGGGGGGAGCTACGATAAGACCTCGCTGCCCCTTTCCCAAGGGAGAGATGAGATCAATCAATCGAGTGCAGATATCTCCTGAAGAGGTCTCCAGAGCGAAGCGTTCCTGAGGATACAGAGGGGTGAGATTGTCGAAAACAGCTCTTTCTCGGGTCTTCTCCGGATCTTTCTCGTTTACGGATTCAACCTTCAAGAGGGCGAAGTAGTTTTCGTTTTCTTTGGGGGGTCTAATCTGGCCGGCTATAGTATCTCCTTCTCTAAGGTCAAAGCGCTTAATCTGGGAGGGGGAGACATATATGTCATCCGGTCCAGAAGTATAGTTGGAGCGGAGGAATCCGTATCCTTCGGTCAAGATGTCCAGCACTCCGTATCCATAAACGATTTTTTCTTCCTTAATCTCATCCTCGATGATCTTAAAGATAAGGTCCTGTTTCTGCAATTTTTTGTAGTCAGGAATATTTTTCTTGTCTGCCTCCTTGTGCAGCTCCGCTATACCTTGCCTTTGCAGGTCAGCTATGTTCACTTTTTACTCTCCTTATCGCCTCCGGGAGGCTTTCTATTATATCATGAGCAACTAGACTTAGTTCTTCTCTCCTCCTGGCAGCTATATCTCCAGCCAGACCATGGAGATAAACTCCTGCTCGGGCTGCTAAGAGGGGGGAGATTCCCTGAACCATGAGACCTGCGATCATACCCGTGAGTACATCCCCCGTTCCTCCACTGGCCATTCCCGGATTTCCGGTAGGATTGATCCAGACCTCTCCTTCTCTATCGGCAATTATGCTTCTGGCTCCTTTGAGTACCACTACTTTTCCTATCTCCTTAGCCAGGGTGGTGGCCGCCTTTATCCTATCATTTTGAATTCTATCTGTGGAGAGCTGTAGCAGCCTGCTCATCTCTCCGGGGTGGGGAGTAATGACTAGGGGAGCTTTTCTTTGACGGAGGAGGGAATTCTCTCCGGCAAAAGCACTGATACCGTCGGCATCAAGGATTATAGGCACCTCAAGCTCGGCTATCACTCGCTTCACTAATTGTTTGGTGCTATCATTCCTAGAGATGCCTGGACCTATGGCCACAGCTCTACATTTTTGGGCAAACTCCTTTATTCTCCCCAAAGCTTTTAAGGATAGGGTCTTCCCGGGAGTTTCATCAAGAGGTAGAGTCATTACTTCGGTTAGCTTGATCTCCAGGATTTCATTTAGGCTTTTCGGAATTCCCAGGGTAACCAATCCCGCTCCCACACGAAGAGAGGCTAAAGCGGCTAGTGAAGCAGCGCCAGTCATACCTTCTGAACCAGCCAGGATGAGGAGATGGCCAAAGTTCCCCTTGTGGGAGGAGAGCTTTCGGTAAAGAAGCTCCCTGGGAAAATCTCGGGAACTGATAAGATGACACTTTATTTCTTCTACCCCTAAATTTTTGGGAATACCTATGTCTACCACTACTATTTTTCCCGTATAATCCATCCCGGGGTAAAGGTAAAATCCTCGCTTAGGATGAGCAAAAGTTACTGTACAGTCTGCCTGAACAGCCCTGCCCTCCACCTGGCCGGTATCTGCATCTATCCCAGTGGGAAGATCCACGGAAATGGTAGGTGTCTTGAGCTCATTTATTAATGAAATAGCTTCCTTTATCAATCCTCGGGGGGCTCCTCTTGAACCAGTTCCGAGGATAGCATCTACTATCAAATCCTCAGAGATTAGCTCTTTCCTCAAATCTCTAACATGCTTGACCAATAGGAGTTCTTTTACCGAAATGCCCATATTGAGGATAATTTCCAGATTGGTGGCTGCATCTCCTCTAATTTTGCTTTTTTCTGTCAGGAGGAAAACCCTTACTCTGGCATCCCGGTTAAATAGATGCCTGGCCACCACCATTCCATCTCCTCCATTGTTGCCCGGACCGCAGAAAACAGAGATGGATCTCCCACCTACAGGAAAATATTCTTTCTCTATTACCTGGGTAACTCCCAACCCAGCGTTCTCCATAAGCACTATGCTGGGGATTTTCAATTTTTTAATGGCTTCAGCATCTATGCCTCGCATCTCTTCAGCACTAACTATCTTCACTATTTTTCTCCCAGAGCTACTGCCTGAGCTACAGCATAGGTCCTTGTATGAGAAAGGGTAACTAAAATCTCTTTCACTCCCTTCTCCCGGGCAGTCTCTTTTGTCCTTCCTTTGAGGGTAATGTATGGTCTTCCATTTTTTTCTTTTGATATCTCAACCTCTAAGAAACTGGTAGGTTGTCCTAGAGATTTAACTACCGCTTCCTTAGCGGCAAATCTTCCCGCCAGATGGATGAATTCTCCCTTTTTCCTCATGTGGGCGTATTTTAATTCTTTGGAGGTAAACATCCTTTTTTTGGCCCGCTCTCCCCATCGCTGGATAATGTCTCTTAACCTTTTCACCTCCACGATATCTATCCCAATCCCTTTTATCATTAAAGCTTTTCTCTATCCTTCAATCAATCTTACCATCTCTCGTGTTGCTTCCTTCATTCCCACCAGGCAGGCCCGGGAGATAATGGAATGACCTATACTGAACTCTTCAATATCCTCAATCAGGCATATTTTATCTACATTCTGATAGTTCAAGTCATGCCCCGCGTTAACCCCTAAAGTTAATTTCCTGGCCAGGACCGCAGCTCCGGCAATTCTCTCTACCTCTGTGGCTGCTTCCAGAGGGTCTTTCTTTTCCGCATAAATTCCAGTATGAAGTTCCACCATATCTGCACCCAGCCTGTGAGATTTTTTTACACTATTAGGATCGGGGTTGATAAACAGGGAAACTGGGATTTTGGCCTGGTGGAGAAGACTTATGACCTCCTTTAATCTGGGGTTATCCCGGGAAAGATCCAGACCGCCCTGAGTGGTTACTTCTCCTTCCTCCTCGGGAACTAAAGTAGCCATATCCGGCTTTATCTTAAGGGCAATTTTAACTATTTCTTCACTCACACCCATCTCCAGATTTAGTTTGGTCTTTATCACCGTCCTCAAAAGCTCCACATCCCTTTCCTGGATGTGTCTTCTGTCCTCTCTTAAGTGAACAGTTATACCCCTGGCACCTCCTAGCTCTGCTAGAAGGACTGCAGCTACCGGGTCAGGTTCGGCACCTCCCCTGGCTTCTCGAAGGGTAGCTACATGATCAACCTTGACACTCAGTCTTATCATTCTTGAGGGTTTCTCCTTTAGAGAAAAGAGGCAGTTTTTATTCTTTCTACCGTCTCTTTTATCTTTTTATCTTCTACGGTTAAGGAAATTCTTATGTAGCCCTCGCCACACTCGCCAAATCCCACTCCGGGTGCTACTACCACCCTGCACTCCGTGAGGAGCTTTTGAGCAAAATCTAGAGAGGAAGAAGGAATAGGGACTCTTAGCCAGAGGTAAAAACTTGCCTTAGGAGGCTGGACTTTCCAGCCCAACTCTCTTAGACCCTTTATCAAAAAATCCCGGCGGGCCTGATAAATCTTTCTTATGGAGGGGCTCAATTTCTCCTCCATTCTTAAAGCTTCTATCCCTGCCTCCTGAACAGCTTGAAAAACCCCGGAATCTATATTAGTCTTTAATTCTCTCAAGGTTTGTATGATTCTTCTGTTCCCCACGGCAAAGCCTATCCGCCAGCCCGTCATATTGAAGGTTTTGGAAAGAGAATGAAATTCAATTCCTACCTCTTTTGCCCCTTTAATTTGCAAGAAAGAAGGGGCTTGGTATCCGTCGTAGGTAATCTGGGAATAGGCCAAATCCTGACAGACTGCCACATTGTACTCTTTAGCAAACTCTACTACCTTAGAAAAGAAACTCTCATCAGCTACTGCCCCCGTAGGATTGTTAGGGTAGTTAAGGAATAAGAGTCTCGCTTTTTGGGCCACCTTTTTGTCTATTTGCTCAAGATGAGGCAGGAAATGATTTTCTTCCAGAAGGGGAAGAGGGACTATCCTACCCCCGGCAAATATTACTCCGGCTTTATAGACCGGGTAGGCCGGATCCGGAACCAGGGCTATCTCACCCGGGTTGATCAAAGCCAGGGGGAGATGGGCTATTCCTTCTTTAGAACCGATGAGGGTGAGGATCTCTTCTTGAGGGTCCAGGCCTACCCCAAACCTACGAAAATACCAGTCGGCTACTGCTTTGCGGAAGGAAAGAAGACCCTGATAAGAAGGATATCTATGATTTTGAGGCTTCCTGGCCGCCTGGTAAAGTTTCTCGATAATGGGCTGAGGAGTGGGAAGGTCAGGATCTCCTATTCCCAGGTCGATGAGACCCTGTCCAGATGCTCTTAACTCTTGCTTTATTTTATCCAGCTCGGCAAATAAATAAGGAGGCAAAAGAGCTAGCCTTTTTGTCCTCTCAATTCTCAAACTCATCTTTTTCCTCTCATAGCTGACATCTTTGAATATCTTGATTTTTGGAAATCTTACCCTGCTAAGGGACTTGTATTTTAAGTAAAGGATTTTTTCCTATTTTCAATCATAGGAATTTTTTGCGTAGCTTTTTAAAACTCTCAAAAGAATGAAATGATGAATAGATAATGACCTTTAAGGAGGGATATCAAATGGTTTCTCTGATCCCCAGAGCATCCTGGAGATCATAAAGTCCTTTTTCTTTCTGGGTGATAAACCGAGCTGCTAAAATAGCTCCCAGGGCAAAGATACGCCGGGATTCAGCTCGATGGGTAATTTCCAACCTCTCCCCATTTCCGGCGAAGATAACCGTATGTTCTCCTACGACAGTGCCTCCTCTCACCGAGTGGATACCTATTTCCTCTTCTCTTCTTTCGCCAACTATTCCCCTTCTTCCGTAAACCTCGCTCTCGGACAGATCCTTCCCTGCCTGCTGCGCTATAATTTCAGCGATTTTTTTGGCTGTCCCGCTGGGAGCATCTTTTTTTTGCCGATGGTGCAGTTCTATAATCTCCTGGTCGAAGTTTTTTCCCTGAAGGATCTCTGAAGTCTTTCTCACCAGATTGTACATGAGGTTAATTCCTACACTCATATTGGGAGAAAGGAGGATGGGGATCTCTCGTGAAGCCTCTTCTATGATACTATATTCTTCATCCTTGAAACCCGTTGTGCCAATGACCATGGGGACACTTTTCTTTCTGGCTATCTCAAGATGCTGTAGTGTTGCAGAAGGGGTGGTGAATTCCACCACCACTGCATCTTTTTGAATAAACTCTTCTAGATTAGAGGAAATTTCAATTTTCCCTATGTTTTTCCCCAGGTTAGGGTTATCTCGTGCCTCAATGGCTCCTGTTAGCTGGATATCCTTTGTCTCATCAATGACGCTGATGAGCTCTCTTCCCATTTTCCCACAGGCACCACATATTATTATTTTATACATCTTAGATCTATAAAGAATTCATCTCGATTTTGGCGGGTAA